>JAUXBO010000230.1 GCA_030619345.1 Candidatus Zixiibacteriota bacterium
GTACTTTGACCGGTGGATAAAGAAAGCGTTTCAGTCTTATCAAATATTTGAGGTAGGGGAAGCGAATCTTAAAGCAGAGCAGGAGATTCACTCTTACCTGGCCGGTGATCTACAAGAATTCACTGTAAAGCTACAAGTCACAGGTACAGATTTTCAGAAAAGAGCGTTGGGTCAAGTGGCGAAAATACCATACGGCCAGACCAAAACTTATGGCCAGATCGCTCACGGATTGGGGCGGCCGGGGGCGTCGCGGGCGGTTGGCAACGCCAATGCAAAAAACCCGCTTCCGCTTGTCATTCCATGTCACCGAGTGTTGGCATCAAATGGTCTGGGCGGTTACGGTGGCGGATTACCACTAAAGAAACGACTATTGGAATTGGAAGGGGCTATTGAGTCCGTTCCTTTGTTTAATTAACATAATCGGAGTCAGATATGGATCCACGAATTGAACGCCTGGCAAAAGTCCTCATCCATTACTCGCTAAAACTAAAAAAGGGACAGCTACTTAAAATTCAGGGCGAAGTTGCCACCCTGCCCCTGATAAAGGCGGCTTATGATGAGGCTATAAAAGTTGGTGCGCACCCTTATACAGTTGTTAAGGTCCCGGATAACGAAGAGTCATTTTTCAAGAACGCATCTGAAGAGCAGATGAAATATATTTCACCGATCACAAAACTTGAGGTAGATAAAATCGATGCTCTGCTTGTCATTTGGGGCGGGGAGAATACCCGCTATCTGTCCGGGATAGACCCCAAGCGGCAGGCGATGGCGAGTAAGTTTCGCCGCCCGCTAATCGACAAGCTGTTCAAGCGAATCGGCAACAAATCGCTCTCGTGGGTTGGCACCCAGTTTCCAACTCTGGCCGATGCTCAAGAGGCGGAACTCTCTTTGAGTGATTACGAGGATTTTGTATACAAGGCCGGGCACGTTCACGCCGGTGATGCTGTCAAGCACTGGCAGAAAATACATAAGCAGCAAGCGAGGCTAATAAAAATCTTGAACAAGATTGACAGCCTTCATATCAAGTCCAAAGACACCGATCTCAAATTGACGGTTAAGGGGCGCAAGTGGATCAACTGCGCCGGAACGGAAAACTTCCCTGATGGCGAGATTTTCACCAGTCCCATCGAGAACAGCGCCAACGGATATATTCGCTACAGCTTCCCGGCGGTTTACATGGGCAGAGAAGTCGAGGATGTTCGACTTGAGTTCAAGAACGGCAAAGTTGTCAAAGAGTCGGCGGGAAAGAACCAGGATTTTCTAACTTCAATGCTCGACATGGACAAGGGTGCGAGATTCCTCGGCGAAGTTGCAATCGGCACCAATTACGAGATCAAACGCTTTTCCAAAAATATTCTATTCGATGAAAAAATTGGCGGGACCTGTCATTTGGCCGTAGGGGCATCGATCCCGGAAGCGGGCGGTAAGAACAAGAGTTCGCTGCATTGGGATATGGTCTGCGATCTAAAGCGCAACGCTGAGATTGTCGGTGACGGCAAAGTTATCTATCGCAACGGCAAGTTTCTTATCTAATCTATCCGATAACCTGTCCCATAAAAAAACCGGTTCATTTTCTGAACCGGTTTTTTTGATTTTGTTACCGTTACGGTTGAGGTGGTGCCGAACCACCGTTGAACATATAATCCACCAGGAAGGTCAGATCAGTTATGTTCAGAAGCAAATCATAATTGATATCACCCGACTGAATTGTTATCGGGGCCGGTCCCAGTGCATAGAGAAAGGTGACCATATAAGTCAGGTCGGAAATATCGATTGTGTCGCTACCGTTGGCATCACCTCGTAAGACGTATCGTGTGGAGACATAACCGGGATGAAAGTTTGGTATAAAATTTACCAACTCAGTAATCAGTGAGACATGGTAGGTGAAGTTCAGGGTCGAGTCGATCAGATTGCTCTGCCCACCCAGCGTATAGGGGTTAGTAGAAAAGAACAGTTTGAGGATTTCTCCGCTGCCCGGTGATAGGGGAGGAGCGCCGCCTCCAATATTCGCCGTAAGTTCAGGAGTGTAACTCCGGGTTGTTGGGGACTGAGTCAAGAATCTCAGTCGTTCAAAATAGGAAGTGCGGGCACCCAGTTGCATGGAGTCCAGCGAGATGTCCGGGGTCTGCTCAAAAACTATTGGCACTATGATTCTGTCGGTCGGCATTGAGTTGGTGAGATGTACATTGATGACAACATCCTGACCGGCGTAGGCCGAATCGGAAATCAAAGTAAGCGTGTCACCCTTTGCGATGATGTAGGAACTCTTCAAGCCAGTGATGGGGCCATACGTAGTGGCAATAGTCAGTGATACATCGTAGATTCCCGACTGCGTGTATTGGTGCACCGGGTTTTGTAATATTGAACTGCCGCCATCACCAAAATCCCAATCATAACTGGTGGCCGGAATCGTTGACAGGTTGGTGAACTGAACCGTCATGGGGGCGTCGCCAAACGTTTGATCAGCGCTGAAATTTGAGCCCCACAGGAGTGCCTGCTCGAGATTGATTATACCCCAACCATAAGCGTTATCAGGGGTCGAGGCATTGTCGGCAGTTTCCATTAGGGCCGTTCTAATAAGATTGAGCGGAAAATTAGGTCTGGCTTCTATGAGCAGGCAGGCGGCCCCGGCTACGAGCGGAGTTGAAAGTGAGGTTCCATTGGCTGATCCATACGAATCATCACTGGCGGTTGTGGCCGCTGCAGTCGAAACTCCACGTGCCATAACTTCCGGCTTGATACGTCCATCGGCTGAGGGACCTCTCGAAGAAAATGATGCGACGGAACCGGAAGAACTGACTGCACCGCAGGCCAGAATCTCGAAGGCATCGGCTGGCGGTAACAGCGTGGCCAATGAAGGACCAGAGTTGCCCATTGCGTTGCAGACAAGAATCCCCAGACCGGCGGCAGTGTTGGCCGCGATAGTTATGGTTGCCGTTTCACCATCGTACTGGGAGTAGGAGTACCAATCAGAGTAGCAGAGTGATGACGTGATAACGTCGGCCCCAAGTGAATCCGACCATTCAACTGCAGCCACCCAGTTATCTTCTTCGGCGGGAGTCTCCGATCTGAGGTCTTCAGTCTTAGCCAGCAGGAAATTGGCGTGATAAGCCGGACCGACTTGCTGGGAAAAGGTATGTCCAGCAGCGGTTGACCAGATCAGGGTCCCATGATCCCATTGATTTGAAACGTCTTCGGCTTCGTTGGCCGTATTGCCATCTTCAAAAATAAAGTCATATTCGGCTAACACACGACCATCAGTGTAGTGCTGAGCGAACACTTCGTGTGATTTGCGGTACCCGGTGTCGAAAATCGCCAACGTCACTCCCGCCCCGGTGAACCCCTGATCGTGCGCGGCAGGTACTCCAATTTGTACAAGTTGTGCGGTTGCCGCGCCGTATTCCAAGCCTCTCAATGGCTGGATGCTGCTGTCGGGCTGGATTTCAGCTGGTTCGATCTCAGGATAGATGACCTTGGATTTTGCCAGTGGCCGCATATATGCAACGAACGGAAGTTCAGCAATCATAGGAATGGCAGCAACCGGAACGGAGAAGCTGGCCGCGTTTAGCCACTTGGATGTTCGTCGGTGTTCGGCACCCGATTGCTGCACCTGAAGAACATAGTCGTTAATCACTGGAAGATCACAAAAGAGTACGGAATTGACTCCAGACTTGGCTCTGCGGGCGAGAACTTTGTCGCTTATCGAAACTGCCGAGGCAGCGTTGTCAAACGAAGATTTGTTGAAGACCCCCTTGTCAGTGAAAAATACCCATACGTCAACTTTGTCGCCGTCACGGGATTGAAGAAATTCGAGGGCTGCCGGCGAAATGGCCACCGTTTTTTTCTCAATCGTAATCGGCTGACTGCTCAGACTGGCTACTTGTTGGGCGGTTGATGAGACAGGTCCAACCAATAGTATGGCCAGAGTTACTTGAACAACTCTGGAAAAGAGTGATTTCAAATCAGATGACATAAATTAAACCTTTTTAATAATATCGTTTAGACGACAAATTATGTGAGTACCGAGATCATTTCCAAACTATCTGAAATTCACTTTTTGTCAACTTATTATTGAATGAGAACAACTTATGTAGGATTATTCCCGCACTTGAGTGCCGGGAGGCTCCCATACCCTAATAGCTGACGGCTTCTATTGTCTATAGATAGCAAGCACTTAACTCTGATAACCACTGAATCTGCTGTTTGGCACTGAATGTGCAATAATTGCGAGCAGAGTATAGAAAAACTAAGTCGGAACAGATGTTGCCGTTCTGCGGTGGTTGGTAACCGGATAGCCGGACAGCAAGCAATCTCTGACCGTTAGATAAGAGGCATGACGACATGAAACTACCAAACTGTTTCAAGAAACTAAGATCCAACTCGGGAATCACTTTGATGGAATTACTTTCGACCGTGGTCATCATTGGGATCGTGTCAGGTATGGCTGTACCACGTTTCCAAACCGCGATCGAGAGAGTCAAGATGAAATCGGCCGACCGCCAGATGATTTCTACA
>JAUXBO010000059.1 GCA_030619345.1 Candidatus Zixiibacteriota bacterium
ATTCATTGACGCCGCCAAACCGAAGAATCTTGGAGAAAATACATTTCTATTGGCCAGGCCTCACTATTCTTCGCAATTGAGTTAAAAAATAACCGAGATTCCGGAAAGCAATTCCTGATAATCCAGAATTCGCTTTAAATCCGCACATTCTTGTTTTATTTTCGTTATTCCCTGAAACGAACAGATGTTTTGGAGTAAGACAAAATAATGAGAATAAATGTGCGCACAATCATACTTGCAATGATGGCTACGGCAATCACTTTGGTGGGATCCTCTGCCGAAGCCAAAGAGGCTCGTGTAGTAAACTTCGGCTATTTTGAAGCCGGTACTTCCACTTATCATACCATGCTTCGCGGTGAGGTTAAGCGCTTGCTGGAAAACCGTGTTGGTGACAGCCTGATTATTCGCTTTGTACCGGACGGTTTTGGCTCGGTCGGATGGGATCGTGACAGTTGCCGCAATACCGCAACTGAACTGGCAGCAAGTTCAGAAGTTGATATCTTCATTACCGTTGGTCCCTGGGTGGTCGAAGACCTGCTCGAAGATGGTTGCGACAAACCAATCGTAGCCCTTCATCGTTTCGATCCCATACTTGAGGGACTGCTTGACTCCAAAGCAAAACCAAAACAGAAAAACCTGACCGCTCATTACCGACCCGAAAAGATGGAAACTGATTTGGAAATGCTGATCGAACTTACCGGAGCAAAAAAAATTGGATTCCTGTTTTTCCCAACCGATTCCGGGCAGCAGGAGATACTTCAAAGGGCGAAAACCATTGCCAACACCTTTGGCGCTGAAATTATCACCGCCTCGGAATTCAACAACACCGGCACCTACGCTTATTTCAAATCGTACAGCACACTGAAAAAGAGCAAAGTGGACGCCATATATCTGGGACCTCTCTGGGGTCTGGACAATGTTCAGCGCGTTGAATTTCTGACAACCCTATCTCGCGACCGGATCCCTTCGTTCAGTTGGGAAGGAGACATTCCAGTCCAGCGGGGCGCGCTGGCCAGTGCCGCCGGTGTCTCTTTTGTCGGTGAGGCGTACGCCGCCGCCGATAAGATCATCCAGATCATCAGCGGCGCAACTCCCGGCGACCTCCCCACCACTTACCCCCAAGAGCCATTGTTAGTGATTAATTCTTCGACTGCCGACAATTGTGGACTTGAGTTTCCACGGTTTTTGTTACTCGATGCACATATTGTTCAATCGGGGGGGGCGGAGGAATCCGAACAGATTTCTCTCGATCAGGCACTGGGTCGGGCGCTTAACTCTCATCCGTCCCAACTGGCCATCGACGACTTGATTGAAATTGCTGACAGCGAGAAGCGAATCCGCCGTAGCGCGTACCTTCCCCAGGTTTCTGCAAAAGTCTCAGCTTTTCACCAGGACGACAACCGGGTGGCCAACTCGCACGGTTGGCTGCAATCAAACGGATATTCCGCCTCCATTGCGCTCGAACAGACAATACTGTCACTTGAAAAACTGCGTTCGCTCAAAACTGCCGAAGCCGGTCTTGATCTGGCTCGGTCGCTACATCGAGAATCAAGGATGGCGCTCGAACAAGCCGTGACCGCCGCCTATCTGGGTTACCTGCAGGCCTATGAAGAACTAAAGATAATTCGCAAAGATCGAGAGCATATTCGACTTTACCAGGAAATCTCCCGCGCAAGAGCGATCAACAACCCGATTGACTCAATTGATATACTTAAGTGGGAAACGATCTGGCACGATGCAACCGGCAGTATGGTTGAAGCCGATTACAATCTACGATCATCGCGGGCAGTGCTAACCGGACTGCTCAATCTACCGGAGAACTATCCCTTCACTGTCGATTCGGTCTCCTTTTCGGATGAAAAAATGTTCAATACTCTTCAGCGACTTTACACTGTGACGAGAAACACCAGCAGCCAGGAAAAACTGCGAAAGACTTTGGTAACAACAGCGCTTTCAAATAGTGCGTCCCTGAAAACTTTTGATTCCAGATTGAACCTGCAAAAGAAATTACAGGATGAAAAATCGGCCTCCCGCTACCCGACCTTCCAAATAGGAGCCGACTTCAAATTGGCTGACAGCTTAGAGGATTCTCCTGCGCCATTTGAAGAACAGGGCAGTAGTTGGGGTGTATACGGTCTTCTAAGATTCCCGCTCTGGCTCGGGGGTAAAAATTCTCATGAGCAAAAGAAGATGCAGGCGCAATATAGTCTGCTGGAATATACAAAAGACTCAGCCAGCCTTGAGACAATGGAAAGTATCAGCGATGCACTCTATCAGTTATATGTAAGATCGGAGCAGATGCCGGTCGCTTTTCGCAAGCGACGCGCCTCGCGACCAATTCTTGACCAGACTGTTTCGCGATATGAGCAGGGCAAACTCGGCATTCTTGATCTGATTGACGCGCAACGCAGCGTGGCTCAGTCCGAGTTGCAAATGATCTCAACCCGGTATCGCTTTTTTCACAGCATGTCCCGACTGGGTCACGCGGTGGGCTGGAATTTCAATCAGCACTCATCATTCGATAAAGCCTTCATGGCCTGGTTGACCGAGTATTATGCTGCGATAAAAGCGTCTGAAGTAGAGTCTGGTAATTAGTTCCAGTCAGCCGGTGTTCAGTTCCAGCAGAACCGGCAGGTGCAGGTAGAACCGATAAAAGAAGTAGACGATGTAAATGCCCAAAGCTGCCAATCTTCCGTACTTGATGATGGCATGCTCTTTTCTCACTGGCATGTCGCGCCCCGACCGAAGAATCAAAAAATACCGACCGTAAACAATGAAGGTAGCGCACAGTAGTACCGTGGTGGTGATCGTCATGGCCTCAATGCCATAATCGAATCTGGCTATATGCGAACCAAGCAAAACGGCCAAAGTTCCAAACGCGTATTTACCAATCTCACTTGAGGGGACGACGACATCCCGACCACGCAGCATGAGAGCCGAAGCAGCCAGAATAATCAGGTCTCTGCCTACCACAAGGACAGCCAACCAGATCGGAAACTCTCGGTAGAGAATAAGACCCCCGATCAGAATCGCGGCCATGATCTTGTCGGCCAGCGGGTCAATCATGAGGCCGATCTTCGTTATCTGTTTAAATCGCCTAGCAAAATAGCCGTCTAATCCGTCGGTGATACCAGCCACGGCCATCAACCCCAATGCGATCAACGCCCCTCGATTATCCTGGCGAGAAACAAAGTAGATTATTATTGGAGCCAAAACTATCCGGGACAGACTCAACAGATTTGGAAGCAGCAGTAGTTCTTTTAACATCTTTGTTACCATATATGGTCTCAGAATGGAAGTCGGCTGTATATCTCAGGAATAAACAGTTTTTCGAATCTCTCCAATTCGTCGCGCCCCTTCTCGGTGTCCGGTGCGATAACCCGAATGAACGCAACCTCCCTGGGCTGGAATGTCAATGAACTCAACATGGAATAGAGTTTGAATTTGTAATCGCTATGCGTCTCACCGTAGTTGGTGACGTACCAGAAATCCATGAGATAGAACTGCTGTTCAAACGACAGGCTGAATCTTCCCGCCCGCACCGTTCGGCCCGGAAGATCGATTGTACGCTCTTTGACACTGTCGATCGACCACCCTCCGCCCGGTAGACAATTACGCGGCGAATGAGGACCGCCAAAACTCTGTTGGTTGAGGAAAAAGCCAAAAAGCAAGTGTACTTCGCCGTCCGAATCATTGTGATAACTACCCGAAAAAATCTGTTCTGGCTGCAACAGATCCATAACAAACTGTGGGACAACTTCACGAGCCCCGCTCCACTCCTCGAGTTCCAGTGGGAAATCGGAAAAATCAACCTCGGCATCCGACTCCGGCTGATAATACCGAACCACACCGCCAATAGTTAACGATGCGACCATGAACATAAGAATTATGATAAACGCTTTGCGATCCATTTCAACACCGTAGAGAGAATGATTATTAGAACAAGAGCTAACAAAAACACCATCGTTCCGGAGATTTCATGCAGGAAACTATCGGCGATCTCGGGGCTTATGACGTAGGCACCAATTGCGGTTGAGAAAATCCGAAAAACATTGGTGACAACAGCGATAGGAAAAGCAGCAAAAAACACAAGCATTGGAATGACTCTTCCCGGCAGCCAGAGATAACCGTAGATCGCGCTCAAAGCCAACAGGCTGACCAGAGAACGAAGGCCACTGCACGCCTCGGCGACCTCAAGACTGTATCCTCCGAGCAGGATTACGTTACCCTGCCGCACCGAAGGAGACCCGATAAATTGCAGCAGCGAATTGGTTACCTGAGCCGCAAAGGTCTGCATCGGTCCCGTAGCGGCATAGTAAATCGTGGCGGGAATCGGGATCATGAACAGCAACAGGAAAAACGAGAACCACGCTTTACGGAAATTATCCGTGCCCATATGGTAATAAGCTAATCCGGTGATAACTGTCACCAGACTCAGGCGGGTCGTAAAGTACTCCCCGGCTGCCATACCAAAGAGCATACCGATAAAGCCAAGTACAAAAACAAACAATCCTGCGCGGGCGGTGGGAGCCGGAAAACGGAACTCGTTCCGTTGACGATAGAGCAAATAGACCGAAATCGGTATTATCAAAAATCCGTGGGAGTAATTGTCATCACGCCACCAGTCCATAATGAGTTCACGCCAAACCTGAATATTGGCCAAACAAAGTATGCCGAGCAGAATATACGGATACTTATGCCGGGACAGGTGATCTTTTACGGAATCTGACATCATTTTATCAATCGGTAGTAAACGAATTTTTGACGACCTTTATCTAACTCTTCACGCACAAAACAAGAAAAGACAGAGTCTCTCGCTACACAAACAAAATAGTCTTATCAAACAGACAGACCGTGGAGTTTTGAAAAAACATGGACAATGATTCAAACGGACATTGCAATTTTACATGTAACGCCGATATTGGAACTAAATTAACTTCGACAAATCAAACAGACTAAACAGGCGAGGGGCATAATAAAGTGAATATCTGCGTTGTGGGAACAGGGTACGTGGGGTTAGTGGCGGGAACTTGCCTGTCTGACTTTGGCATGAACGTCTACTGCGTTGACAAAGACGAAAGAAAAATCAACCTGCTTAAAGAAGGCCAGCCGCCTATTTATGAAATCGGGCTCAGCGATATGATAAGTCGCAATTTCAAGCTCGAACGACTGCATTTTACGACTGATCTAAACGAAGCTATCGACCGCTCGCTGGTCGTTTTTCTGGCCGTTGGAACACCCGAAGGGAAAGATGGTCGGGCTGATCTTTCCCAAATATTCGAAGTTGCCAAATCGGTCGCCAAAAGAATGACCGAATACAAAGTGCTGGTCATAAAAAGTACCGTCCCAGTGGGAACGGCAGCCAAAGTCAGAGAGATTGTCAAAGAGAACCTCACCGCAAAAGTTGAATTTGATATCGTCTCGAATCCTGAGTTTCTTCGTGAAGGTTCCGCGCTCGATGATTTCCTTCATCCGGATCGAGTTGTAATCGGATCAGACTCTGAACGAGCCCTGGCCATAATCCGAGATGTCTACCGCCCTCTGTATCTCATTGACACTCCCTTTGTGAGCACTAATAACGCCACTGCTGAGTTGATAAAATACGCCGCGAACACCATGCTGGCCGTCAAGATTTCCTATGTGAATGAAATCGCCAACATTTGTGGAAAAATCGGGGCCGATATCGATACCGTGACTCATGCCATCGGCCAGGACAAGAGAATCGGCCCGCATTTTCTAATGCCCGGACCCGGCTATGGAGGTTCCTGCCTGCCCAAAGATGTCGCGGCAATCATTGATGTGGCTGGCCAGATGGACTACGAATTCCTGCTGGCTAAGGCCGCCACCGAAGTTAACCGGAGGCAGAAGTTAGTCATGGTTGAACGAGCCAGGGATATGCTCGGCAGCTTTGAAGACAAAACTATCGGCATGCTTGGAATGGCCTTCAAACAGAACACCGATGACTGCCGGGAATCACCGGCAATTGAAATGTCCCGAAAAATAACCGAAGCTGGCGGAGTTGTACGAGCTTACGATCCGGTCGCTATGAACGAAGCAAAGAAGCAGCTACCGGACTTAGTCTATTGTGATGACGCTTATTCCGCCGTGGAAGGAGCCGATCTGATAATTGTTGCCACCGAATGGAATGAGTTCCAGAATCTGGAGTTCAACCGGATCAAAAAGCTCGTCAAAACGCCCCGCATTCTCGACACTCGCAACATATACGATCCGCGTAAAGTCGCTGAAGCTGGCTTTGAGTATATGGGCAGTGGGCGCGTCGTCAAAAGTTAGGCATAAAAAAGGCCGGCTGCATACACACCGTAATGCAACCGGCCAAGGCGCGGAAGAGAAATCTACATTTCGTTACTTCACTAAGACCATTTTCTTTGATTCAACATAATCTCCCGACTCGATCCGGTAGAAATATACACCAGAGGCCACCGGATTCCCGAATCCATCGTCACCACCCCAGGTCGCTGCGTAAAGACCGGCTGATTTACCCTCATTCACCAGTGTGGCTGTTTTGCGCCCGGATAGATCATAAACCGACAGTTCCACGTGACCGGCTTCTCTGACTGAATATTCGATAGTCGTTGAGGGGTTAAACGGGTTGGGATAATTCTGCTGAAGCTCAAAGTCCTCAGGAATATCGAACGCGAATTCCTCGTCAACATCGGTAGCCAGGTTAATCATCGCTTCAGCCGACACTGAGTTGGAGATATCCGAAAAATTCAGCGCATTATCTACTGATTTAATACCTATATGATAAGTCTCCCCTGGAATCAGCCCGGAGAGAGTTGTGCTCTGAATGTTTCCCGAAGCCACCGGATTCGGGGGATTGGTGTAGACAAAAGCGTCTGACCAGTTACCTTCATTGAGTGAATCGAGATCAAGGCGAATTACATAACCCTGTACTTCGCCAAAAAGACCATCGTCACCGGGAGCGGTCCAGCTCAGATCAATCGTTCCCTCGGTCGATCCAGTCTGAGCACCAAGATCGTTAATAGCCGCCGGAGGTGTATTGTCGCCCGCCGTCGCCACGGCAAGAATATTTGAAAGACCGGACCAGTTTGGGATTTCATCGGCGGTCTTGATGGCAAAGAAATAGCCGACTCCCTGCGGAAGTCCCGCAAGAGTGTAGGACTGGGTGGTTCCGGCAAGAAGCGGACTCGGTTCATCGCTTATCTGAATGGCGCTATCCCAGTTCTGAATATTGATCGCTGTTGAAGAGTAGCGGATGTCGTAAAGAGTAGCAGTTCCAACAGCACCATCGTCACCCGGAGCTGTCCAGGTAATGGTAATCGAACTGTCGGTTGTATTGGAGGAAGCCAGATCGGCAATATTGGCCGGAGCCTGTTGTTCTACTAACGTCGCCAGGTTGGTTACGTTTGACAAACCGGACCAGTTCGGAATTTCATCAGCCGTCTTAATCGCAAAATAATAGGTCGTAGCCGGATTCAGGCCGGTCACAATCATAGACTCACTGCTACCGGCTGAGGCAGGTGAAGGCGCCCCACTGACGACGGTGCCCAGATAAAAATTGGCCCCGTTGATATTAGAGGTTGAGTATCTTATGTCATACTGGCTGGCCGTACCACTGTTGCCATCATCGCCCGGAGCTGTCCAGGTAATAGTGATGCTGGTGTCGGTCGAGCTTGTGGCCAACAGATTGGCAATATCACTGGGAGCTATCTGTTCATTTATGGTTGTGCCTGATGCGGTATTTGATATCCCCGACCAGTTGGGAACTTCATCAGCTGTCTTGATAGCAAAGTAGTAGTCCGAGGTCGGGTCCAGACCGGTCACAGTCATCGATTCACTGCTGCCTGCTGGCGAAGGCGAAGGCTCACCACTAACGGCGGTGGCCTGATCAAAATTCGAATCATTTATGAAGACGGTTGAGTATCTGATATCGTATTGGGTGGCGGTGCCGGCGGTGCTGTCATCGCCCGGCGATGTCCAGGTCAGGTCAAGGCTGGTATTGGAAGGATTCGAGGTCAGAAGATCTGTAACATCAGACGGAGCGTCCGATTCTGCCGCCGTGGAAACGGAGACTACATTCGAAGTCGGTGACCAATTGGGAACTTCATCAGCAACTCTTATGGCAAAGTAATAAGTAGTGCTCGAACTAAGCCCGTCAATCGTAATGCTCTCGGCACTTCCGGCCATCTGAGGAGCCGGAATATTTGCGGCTTGGTTAGCCTGATCCCAGTTGCCGTCGTTGATTAAAAAGGTAGCATAACGGATATCATATTGAGCTGCCTGACCCTGATTGCCGTCATCTCCGGGGGCCGTCCAATTCAAGGTTACCGAGTGGGTCGAGGCGGCCGAGGCGAGGAGTTTGGACTCTACCGGGCTGCTGACAAAAGAGAAAATCAGTAAGAAGATGAATGTTGTTCGAATCGCCGTAATGGCAATCGAATACTTGGGAGAAACTGAGTTCATGTACCGCTCCAGCTTTGAGATTTTGATTTTTCAGTCAACCTGCGCTGTGATTGCAAGTAGTGGGCCAATCGCCCATCAAACCTGTCAAGCTGTTACGAGAAAGTAACTTGCGGAGATGTTTGGACCGACAGAATTAACCTCAAGTCAAAAAATTTTGTTTAAGTTTGAAACAGAGCGTATCAAACATGAACATCAGGTCGAACGGATTTCGACAGCCGTGCAATCCCCCGAATCACATTCCCTTGTAATTTGGATGCATAAAGTCCAAAAAAAGGTCGCTTTGTGGAACTTTACAGAGGGCAATGAGGTTTAAACCTATGCACCTTTGATTTTTCGCATTTCTGCACAGGCCCGTTTGATTCCTCCCCCGAACGGGCCTTCTTTTTTATCCTAAAGAGGATATTGGGAGTCGATATTTCCAGCTAACTGTTGTGAATATTTGACTTTTTGTTATATTTCTGAGAGAAAGAGAGTGATTTTACCCCATTTGAACACTCCCACTGAACTTTTGCAAAACTTACGGCTTTGTTTGACGATAAAAGAAATATGCGACGCTACTTTCTATTACTGATTCTGCTGGCGGTCACTAAAAGTGCCAACGGGGTTGAACTTACTTATCCCTCGACCGCCGCTATTTCCTGTACCTATGAAGTTAGTGAAATGCAGTTGCGAATCGGCGACACTATTCAGATCGTGCGGACTCTGGTCAATAACGAGCTATTCGATCTGAATGGTGTCTACCTTAGCGATAACTTCCCCGAGAGTTTTCAGATTATTTCGCAACAGCTTCGAATCAATGGCAATCCGGTCACAGCAGGATTTGAAGCAGATGCCATCGGGACGATTTCGTCCAATTACAGACCGTACCGATGGTTGATCGATGACCCATTCGGAGGAACTGTAAACTTCACTCTGGCGCCCGGCGATAGCGTGGAACTCACTCTTGCCTTAGTCTGTTCTGATGTAGGTCAATTCACGCTTGAGGACCACTCAAACATAGCCTACGGTGACAGCGCCTCAATATTCACCAGCACCGATCAGCCGATAGTTCTGATCGTAAGTATTTCCACCTCCGTTGATGATGAGGACGGCCTTCCACAGGAATATCTTACAGCCATAGCCTATCCCAATCCGTTTAATAACCGGGCTACCATTGCTTACTCAAAGCCTCATTCGGGAAGCCTGAAGCTGGAAATCTATGATCTTCTGGGTCGTCTCGTGTATGACTCTCATGTTGCTAACGCGGGTGTCGATGGACTCCTTTACTGGGAGGCCGACAATGTTGGCAGTGGTGTTTATCTCTATCGCCTTCGTTCGAAATCACACAGCGCAGGCGGAAAGTTGATGCTGCTGAAATAGAGCCAACGGGTCTGGGAGGAGTTTCTTAAAAGATTGCGGAGGGTATGTAGTTTACATATATATTCAACCAGGCGACGGCTATGGGGAATGTCCGGATGATAATAACCCTGTTTACCCAACCGAAGCCAAAAATTAGCAGGCATTGAATATGAAGACGTTAATTTATAGTCTGATTTTTGTATTAGGTCTCTCCTCGATGGCCATGGCCGCCAAGGTGCGCGTATCGTTGATGTTTGTGCATTACTCGGTGGGAAACCAGATTATTTCCGGTTACTGCAATGATCAGGAGATTCACGAGATTCTTGATACAATGACCGTCACCTACGGCAATGACACCGCCCGTATTCTGTTTCGGGACTACCACCTGAATTACTGGAGCAGCGGACCGCTGAGCGACTCGTTGGTCTCCTGCGATGATTTCCATTTTTCCGGCTTCAGTTACGACCTGCGAAATCCCAGCTATGATCGCACCAAGATATGGAATAGCTGGGACGGTGTGAGCGGTCAGTACGCCGGTTTTG
>JAUXBO010000212.1 GCA_030619345.1 Candidatus Zixiibacteriota bacterium
GGAAAGACACTCTAACAAAATCATACTCCACTGAATCGGTGTTGACAGTCGGCTTTATCCCAAGTCGGGTCAGGTGGTCATTATGAGTCTGATTGTTGAGGGGTTTAACGAATTGGTAGAGGACTGTATTCTGTTCAAACCAGATCACTGCTCCCTGTGCCTCGGACCGGTAGCTGACCAGAGGTGCGAACTGGCCGGAATTCGGGACAAAGAGAATTGTTTGATTGCTCAGGGAAGTGAAACCGGGGCGTAATACATCCTTGGGAGAAAATTCGTCCGCAGGATTTGAATAGGAAAATCCTGCGATTCCAAAAAAGCAAATCGTCGCAATAAGCGTGGCACTTATCAGCGACTTGATAGATATTGACACTCAGTGCTCCGGAAGCAGTTATGATCTATCGACTTAAGATGTACTCTACGATGTAACAGACGCTCTCATTATATAATGAATCCATCGCCTGTCAAGGACATTTTTTGTAAAACATAGTACATCGTTTAAGTATCTGTATCGACCGAACTTCTTTTTTGCTTAAGCATTCCGACCGCAACGATTTAGCTTCTCTTGTTCAAAACAGACTTTTCCACTGATCGATTTCATAATAGACCTATGCCGCCACCAATTGAGCTTTTATTCTCCAACTTGACAGTCTGTTCGCTTTGCTTTATTATTTTTGAAATCTCTTGCTACTGAAAGAGTATAAGACAGAAATTTATCGCATTTGAGAAGAAGGGCGTGAAACGGCATGGAGTTATGGAACTGAAAATATGAGTGATAACAATTCTCAAGTTATGATTGAGGCGAAAGGCCTAAGCAAATTCTACGGATCGTTCGTGGCAATCAAGGATATTAGTTTCTCGATTCCGAGTGGACAGATTGTCGCATTCTTAGGTCCCAATGGCGCCGGAAAATCTACGACCATGAAAATCATCTCCGGTTTTTTGTCTGCCAGCGAAGGCGAGGCGAGTATTGCCGGGCATGATATCAGAACCGACCGCCTGGAGGCTTCGCGGAAGCTCGGCTACTTGCCCGAAAACGGCCCCCTGTACGACGGCATGACACCTCTGGAATTGCTTACGTTTTTTGGTGAGGTTCGTGGCATAGTCGGGGCCAAACTGGACAATAGGATCGAGGCTATAATCGACGAATGCGCAATAAGCCAGGTGAAGGAAAAACCGATTGGGAAACTCTCACGAGGTTACCGACAGAGAGTTGGATTGGCGCAGGCTTTGTTGCATGATCCGGAAACCCTCATAATGGATGAACCAACGGCTGGGCTGGACCCAAATCAGATAAGAGATTTTCGGAGCAATATCCGACGTCTCGGACAGACCAAGACTATTCTAATCTCCACACACATTCTGCAGGAGGTAGAAGCAATCGCTGAACGGGTGCTGCTAGTCAACGAAGGCCGCCTCGTTTTTGACGGAAAGCCTTCAGAACTGATGCTCGATGGATCACTGGAATCGAAATTCCACGAGTTGACCCGTGGCGAGAAATCATCGATAGTCGCGGAGGGAGGCAAGTCATGATGGATATTAACTTCAACGTGATCAAAGTTCTCGCCAAGCGTGATCTCAAGAGCTATTTCAATTCGCCCACCGGCTACGTCTTTATAACTTTGTTTATTTTTCTCAGTGCTGCTTCGGCCTTTTGGCAGACTGAGTTTTTCAGAAATAACCTGGCTAATCTCGATCAACTGAATTCAGTGTTTCCTTTTTTGCTGGCCTTTTTTATTCCGGCGTTAACGATGGCCGTCTGGTCTGAAGAGAAGCGACGCGGAACCGATGAACTCCTGCTGACTTTGCCGGCCACCGATCTTGAGGTCGTTCTTGGCAAGTACTTTGCCGTACTGGGTATTTACACTGTATCGCTGGCGCTCTCTTTAAGTCATGTTCTGGTTCTTTTTTGGTTGGGTAGTCCCGATGTAGGTCTGCTGTTTGCAAACTATGTCGGTTATTTCTTTATTGGAGCCGGTCTGCTGGCGACCGGAATGCTTGCTTCGCTCTTAACATCGAACGCCACGATAGCTTTTGTGTTAGGCGCGCTCTTTTGTTCGTTTTTTGTCTATGTCGATTCTTCTCAATTGGTAGTTAGTGATACACTCCAGTCGTTTCTTGCACCGCTCGGTGTGGCCAGACATTTTGGCCGGTTCGCTCGTGGAGTGATCAGTCTTGGGGATGTGATTTACTTCCTTTCGGTGGCTGGCGTAATGCTCTATCTGAATGTCATGCTTCTGGGTCGACGGCACTGGCCGGTTCACGAAGGAGGACTTAAGTTCGGTCTGCATCAGCTGGTACGTTCAGTTGCTGTGGTCATCGCGCTGATAAGTTTGAACGTCATCATTGCTCGGGCTGCTGTGCATTTTGATACAACCGCCGAGCAATTGCATTCTCTCTCGGAAGAGACGGAAGTTATCTTGTCTGAGATACCGGATGAAAAACCGGTCTTGGTTCAGGCGTTTATCAGTGAGAGTGTACCGCAGGAATATGTTGAGACCAGAGCTAACCTGGTAGCCAAGCTCGAAGAAATCTCAGCAGTGGCCGGTGATAAAGTGCAGGTAATGATTTATGATACCGAGCCGTACTCGGACGAGGCTCGCGATGCACGTGAGAAATTCGGGATTATGGCCAGGCAGATAGTCAGTAGTGGAAGCGCGCGCAGCGAGGTCTCTCAAGTGTTTCTTGGTGTCGCGATGACTTCCGGGGCCAACGAAGAAATCATCCCATTTTTTGACCGCGGTCTCCCGGTTGAATATGAACTGGTGCGGAGTATCCGGGTAGCAACAAAATCGAAACGTGCTCGGGTTGGTATTCTGGCTACCGAAGGAGACGTTCTGGGCGGATTTGACTTTCAGGCAATGACCTCTAAGCAGCCCTGGTCAGTGGTGGCCGAACTGCGGAAACAGTACGAGGTTGTTCCGGTCAATGCCGAACAGCCAATAACTGAAGAACTTGATGGTCTCCTTGCGATCCTGCCGTCGGCTCTCTCGCAGATCGAGATGGACAACTTGCAGGCCTATATCCTTAAGGGAAATCCAACTTTGTTGCTCGATGACCCGGTCCCGGCCTTTAACCTAGGACTCTCTGCGATTATCCCCCAGGTACAGGGGAGTCCAATGATGGGTAACCAGCAGCCGCCGAAGCAAAAGGGTAATATTACGGCCCTGATGAATTCAATCGGTATCATGTGGAACCCGGGCCAGATTATCTGGGACGGCTACAATCCCCATCCTGATCTTCAGCAAATACAACCGGAGATTGTCTTTGTCGGGGAACGAACTGACAATCCGGACGCTTTCAACAGCATGAATCTGGCTAGCAACAACCTTCAGGAAGTCGTCTTCATATACTCCGGGCTATTCCGCAAGGCTCCCGGCAGCACTCTTGATTTTCAGCCATTAGTCAAGACCGGTCTGCTATCTGGCATAGTTCAGTGGAATGAAGTTGTCCAGCGCGGATTCCTCGGAATGGGATTTCGGTTGAACACCAACATCCGACGCCTTCCGACCGGCGAGAAATATACACTTGCAGCGCGAGTCTGGGGCGCGCGATCTGTGATGGATTCTTTGACTGGAAGTGAACAGATACGGCAGGTAAATACTATCGTCATCGGAGATATCGATTTTATCGGAGAACAGTTTTTTGCTCTGCGCACTCGTGGAGTAGATGGGCTGAACTTTGATAATATAACGTTTTTCTTGAATTGTATGGACCAACTCGTTGAGGATTACTCGTTTATCGAATTACGTAAGAAACGTATGAAGCATCGTACACTCGAAGCAGTCGAGGCTCAGACCAGCCAGTTTGTCCAACAGCGAATCGATGATGAGAAACAGGCCGAGACTGAGGCTCTGAGCGCCCTAAGCGAAGCCCAGCAGCGGCTCAACCAGAAAGTCGGTGAAGTTCGCTCACGAACTGATTTGGACGAGCAGACCAAAAAGATCATGGCGCAAAACCTGCAGGAAGTTGAGAATCGCAGATTCGAGGCATTGAAGGGTTCTATTGAAGCCCAAAAGGCAGCCAAAGTACAGGAGAGTAAGGAACGGATGGAAACGGAGATTCGGGCTATCCAGAGTCGACTCAAATCGATGGCCGTATTGATTCCGCCGATCCCGGTATTGATTATTGGAATATTCATTTTTGTTAAGAGGAGACGCCGCGAATACGAAGGCACTTTGATCTCCCGGAGGTTAAGGAGCTAAGCTATGAATGAAAATAAAAAGACACTCTATTATATCGTAACGGCCGTCTGCTTGGCGGTGCTCGCTTTTATCTTTGCGCCGAAAAGGATAACTCCCGAAGCATTTATCGAGCAGGGCGTGGAGTTTTTTCCAGAATTCAAAGATCCGAACACGGCCACTTCGCTGGAGGTTGTTTCATACGATGCGACCACTGGGCAGCCGAACCAATTCAAGGTGCATTTCAATAACGGCCGCTGGACTATTCCGTCACACCATGACTACGCCGCCGATGCCAAAGACCGTCCCGCACGTACTGCCGCCGGAGTGATTGGCATTAAACGAGATGACTTCCGCACTGACAATGTTGCCGAACATGAAGCCTGTGGTGTACTCGATCCACTCGATGAAACGGCCGAGTTGGCCGGTCGGGGTCAACGGATCACAATCCGCGGTGAGGGGGACCAGATGCTGGCCGATCTGATTCTCGGAAAACAGGTTGAGAACCGCGCTAATCTTCGCTTTGTACGACTGCCCAATCAAAAGCAGGTCTATGTCGCCCGAGTCGACTTGGAACTCTCGACCGAGTTTTCCGACTGGATTGAA
>JAUXBO010000132.1 GCA_030619345.1 Candidatus Zixiibacteriota bacterium
CGTCTTGATGCAGTCATAAAACCCACATAGAAATCACTTGATAGATCGAATCGCGACAAGTCGTAGTAGTATTTGTGAAGATGCCTATATAGTGCGACCAGTCTCAAATCTCTCGGATTATCGCGTTCATCTGCGACACATACTCTCCTCCAAGGCGATTTTCTGTTTCCTGCAGATCCCCAATTACAATCTAATAATTCGAGTGTTGATATTGAAAGGTTTGCAATACGAATCTCCCCCATTCCACATCTATGGAAGTGCACCTTGTTACCGTCGAAATTGTCAGACAGTTCCACTTTTGATTTTGGATTTAAGTCAATAAACCAAGACTCTCCACCGTATTCCTTGAACAACAATTTTATCTCACCTTCAAACTCAGAATCCACTATAGATAGACCATTATTTATGGTAGCGCCCGAAAAATCAAGACTTGAATGAAACTCAGATTTGTCGATTATGGACACTCCTTGCCCAGCAACACATTCAGAGAAGTCTGCTTCGGCGTCAAAGACACAGTTCTCAATCATCAATCTATGATTGAAAACAGCTTTTGAGAAAATTGCCTTTCCTCTGAATTCGCACTTTCTCAACAATCTCAATTGCGCAGAGAAATTGTGGAAATCACACTTTGAAAAAAACTTGCAGTCAGAAAAATCAGTAATGCCACCGGGAAAGCGAGTGTGGCGGAACGAAGCCATCTTCTCAAAAGTCATGTTTCTAAAGGAAACAGCCTGATTGAACTTAGCGTGGTCAAACTTAACCGGCTTATCAAATACAATATCTGTGAACGTATTTCCTAAGAGTCCAAAGCTAGCACCGGTCAAATCGACAATCTTGATATTCTCATCTTCCAACTCACTCAGAAGAACATTCCGAATTATTTTTGGGTCAATTTCTCGCTGGACATGGAAGATACACAGTCCATATCCATACTGATCACGATTACAGGTCAGTAACTCGCCTTCCTTGTCATCTTTGTACGTGCAAACTGGAGCCACCCCTATCTCCCGTTCTTCCGCACAAACCGATCATACAGTTCTTCGCTGGCCTCATAAGGATTGCTGCGGCCATCCTGGATATCAGCAATCAACGCTTCAACTTCGTCACGACCATTCAGCGTTTCTATTAACTCCCGTTGAAAGCGGTTGCGAAGAATGTTGTGGATCTTTTTGCGAATCTGTTCTTTGCGGTGGGTGTCAAAAAATCCTTTTGTTTTGGCATATTTTGTGTGAGCATCAATAGCCTCATGCAATGAGTCAATACCAATATCGTTGACGGCCTGGGTCAGCATGATTGGCACTTCCCAACCACCGTCGATTCGCTTTTGCAAATGCAGTGCATACTTGAGATTGTCGGCCAGGTTGTCCGCCCCCGGACGATCAGCTTTATTGACAACCATGACATCGGCGATTTCCATCAACCCTGCTTTCATCGCCTGAACTGCATCGCCCGACTCCGGGACCAGAACCACCAGCACTGTATCACAAGCATCACTCACATCCAGTTCCACCTGTCCCACGCCAACGGTTTCTATCAGGATAATATCAAACCCAAAGGCGTCCAGAAGATGCGCGACATTATCGGTCGCCGCCGCCAGTCCGCCCGAAGCTCCGCGGGTGGCCATGGAACGAAAAAAAACGTTACCGTCATCAGGGAAATCCTGTAGACGCACCCTATCCCCCAGCAGCGCCCCACCGGAGAATGGTGAAGTTGGATCGACTGCGACCACCGCCACCTTTTTGCCTTGCTCGCGAAATTTGCGGATCAGACAACTGACCAGCGTTGATTTACCGGCGCCGGGCGGACCGGTAACTCCTATACGGAGGGCTCCGCCAATGTCGGCATAGAGACTGCCGAGCAGTTTGCGATAACCCTCTTCGCGGTTCTCCACAAATGAGATAATCCGCGACAGTGCCCGGGTATTTCCCTGTCGGAACTTCTCAAAAACAGTCATAAGGCCTTCTACTTGTAACCCGGCGACAGGGTACTAACCGTCGCCTTGATATCACGCAAACGTACTTGAATCCGGGTTACATTGTTCCAGGTGTTGTACTCCACAACATAAACTATATCCACCAGACATCCATCGGAGGATATCTGATGAACCATATCCCCAAAGCCATAACCGATCACGTCGAAGACAGCATCCCCCTTGCGGATTTTCATCCGAAGATGGTTGCGTCCAACCGTATACGGGCGTCCAAGAACTTCACAGTTTCGGGTCAGGAATATCGGCCGCATGTTTTGCGGTCCAAAGGGACTAAACTGCTCAATGGCTTGAACAAAATCATCATTGATATCATTTAGCTCTATCTCAAGATCAATGTGGAGCTTGGGAATAATATCGTCTTTACTGAGCGTCTCATTGGAGACTTCGACAAATTTCTTCCGAAACTCTTCGACATGCTCCTGCTTAATCGACAGACCGGCCGCATACTTGTGTCCGCCGTATTTGATAAGAAGATTCTCGCATTTCTTGAGCGCCTCACAGAGATGAAATCCGGGAATTGACCGGGCCGAACCCTTGCCTACCCCATCTTTGATTGAGATCATTACCGTCGGCAAATGGTGTCGTTCCACCAACCGCGAAGCCACGATCCCGATAACGCCCTGGTGCCATCCCTCGCCGGCCAGGACAATGGCGCGGTCGTTGTCAAGATCACAGACCTCATCCATTTGAGCCACGGCATCCTTGAGGGTACCTTCATCGATAGATTTACGCCGCTTATTTTCCGAGTCAAGCTTGCGGGCAATTTCCGAAGCAACCTGTTCATCTTTGGTCGCCAGCAGCCGGATCGCCTGCCGGGCATCACCAAGTCGACCGATGGCGTTGATTCTGGGTGCCAGAATAAACACAACCTGCCCGGTGCTGATGTCTTTACCCATCAGTCCGGAAACAAAGGTCAGTGATTTTAGCCCTGGCTTAGTTGTTCGTGAAATCTGGTCCAGTCCGAAATTGGTCAGGATGCGGTTCTCACCCACCAGCGGGACTATATCGGCCGCCGTTCCCAGCGCCACCAGATCCAGATGCTCTTCGAGTTCCCCTTCATCCTGGTTAAGCGCCCGGTAAAGCGCCTGGGCCAGGTTGAAGGCCACCCCAACGCCGGACAGTTCCTCACCATAATCGCATCCGTTCTGCTTGGGATTTATTATGGCAACAGCATCAGGAATATTTTCTCCCTGCTCATGGTGGTCAGTCACGATGACATCGATACCGCACGATCTGGCGTACTCGATTTCGTCGATGGCTGTAATCCCGGTATCGACCGTCACGATCAGGGTGATACCCTTGTCTCGAGCTTCATTGATCGCTGTTTCGCTCAGACCATATCCGGCCGTTAACCTGTTGGGCAAATAGTAGTCGACCTGCGCCCCAAGTTTATTGAGCACAATATACAACAGGGCTGTCGCCGTGATTCCGTCAACATCGTAATCACCGTAGATCATGACTTTCTCGTTTTCGATGAAAGCGCGAAGCACGCGATCAACACCGGCCTGCATACCCAGCAACTTAAGCGGGTCATGGAGATTGGATAGCTTCGGTGTGAGAAAGTTTATGATCTGTTCGGAAGTACCGATTTTGCGATTGATCAGAATACGCGCAATCTGATTAGGCAGATCGGTCTCCTGCGCAATCTGCGACACGAGATCAAGGCCCGGATCGGGAGCTAAAACCCATTTCAGCGGCATTGACCGCTGTCCGGCAATCATTTTTTAAGCCTCCATAAGTTATGAAGGCATGCAGGAGCAGGAAATAAGCCGAGTTCTGTCATTCGCAAAAAAATGCGAATCTACAGTCATTTATCTAGGTGATCGATTGCTCAATCACTCATGCAGCCTACCCGGGAATGATAACGGAGCGAATCAACTCCTCTTCCCCTATTTGGCCTTGCTCCGAGCGGGGTTTACCCGTTACATCCATCTCTGGACATAACCGTAGTCTCTTACACCACGTTTTCACCCTTACCCATCAAAGACGGGCGGTATAGTTTCTGCGGCACTTTCCGTCGGATCACTCCGCCCCGGCGTTACCGGGCGCTCTGATTCTGGGGAGCTCGGACTTTCCTCACTTTAAATTTTTACATCTAAAGCGCGACTGTTTCTCCTACTTCTGCAGGCATTCGTATTATAAAAATAACAACAACTTACTATTTCAATTGACCACTTAGAACATACGCCGATAGTTGGGCGATTCCTTGGTGATCGGTACCGAGTGCGGGTGTGACTCAATCGTTCCCGCAGAAGTTATACGTACCATTTTTGACTCGGTAGCAAAAGTCTTGAGATCGGCTGCCCCGCAAATTCCCATTCCGGCCCGAAGCCCGCCAATCATCTGGAAAACAGAGTCGGCCAACGGTCCCTTATACGGAACCCGTCCCTCAACACCCTCAGGAACAAATTTTGATACTTCGTCTTCGTGTTCCTGGAAATATCTATCCTTACTTCCCTTTTTCATCGCGCTGACAGAGCCCATACCGCGATACACTTTGAACGAACGGCCTTCAAACAGGACCGTCTCGCCGGGAGATTCTTCGGTTCCGGCAAACAACGAACCAATCATAACCGCCGCGGCTCCACAGGCCAGCGCTTTGGCAACATCGCCTGAGTACCTGATTCCGCCATCGGCAATAACCGGGATATTTTGTCGGGTGGCAATTTCAACCGCATTCCGTACGGCTGTAACTTGCGGCACACCGGCTCCGGTAACGACTCGCGTCGTGCAGATTGAACCGGGTCCGATTCCAACCTTAATTGAATCTGCACCGGCATCGATAAGAGCCTTGGCTCCTTCCGAAGTCGCAATATTGCCGGCCATAACCGGCACGTTGGGGAAGTCCTTTTTCAATTTTGTAACTGCGGTAAGAACTCCTTCGCTATGCCCGTGGGAACTATCAACACATAGTAAATCCACACCGGACTCAATCAACATTGCGGCGCGATCACTCATATCACCACTGACCCCAACCGCCGCCGCCACCCGTAAACGACCGCGTTCATCCTTGCAGGCGTTGGGGAACTGCTTTTTCTTCATAATGTCTTTTACGGTGATCATTCCCTTGAGCATGAAGTCGTCATCGACGATCAGCAGCTTTTCAATGCGATGCTTGTGCAGTATTTCCTGAGCCGTGTCCAGATCGGTCCCTTCGTGGACCGTTACCAGATTCTCACAGGTCATTATATCGGCAATCTTAATATTGGCATCTTTAAGAAAACGGAGGTCACGGTTGGTGAGAATCCCGACCAGTTTTCCCGACTCCGTGATTGGGATTCCGGAAATGGAGAACTGAGCCATCACCTCAAGCGCTTCGGCCACACTTTTGTCAGGTGGCAGCGTTATCGGGTCACCAATCATCCCGGATTCGGAACGCTTTACCTTGTCAACTTGTTCGGCCTGCTGTTGGGGACTCATGTTTTTGTGAATAACACCAATTCCGCCCTGACGGGCGATTGCTATCGCCAGCTTGGTTTCGGTAACAGTATCCATTGCAGCCGAGATCAACGGAATCTCCAGCTGTATTCCTTTGGCTATACTGGTGGTCACATCAACATCCCGCGGCAGCACCCGGGAATGGGCCGGTACCAAAAGTACATCGTCGAAAGTAAGGGCAACTGTATCGATAATATGAGCCATTGCTATTTCAATTCCTACACTAAGGCAAGATCCTTTTTCCCCTAATTAGATTCTTCCTCATCCCAGAACATCAGCCGACCGCAGTTGTCACAGGTATGTATTTTGTCGGCCTTCTTTATTTCCTGCACCTTTTTGGGAGTCAGCGCTTTGTAGCAAGCTCCGCAGGCACGCTTCTTGACCACCACCACAACCGTCCCACCTTTACCGCGACGGACCCGTTCGTATATGCTCAGAGTGGGGCGCGGTATCGAACTGGCTACATCCTTACGCGCGGTCATTTTGTCAGACATTTTGTCACCGATGGTGTCGACTTTATTCTGGAGAATGTCGAGTTGCTTTTTGTTGTTACCTTCAATCTGAGCCATCTTCTCCGAGTGCTCGCTCAGGGATTTTTCCAGTTCGGTGATATTGTCTATGGTCTCAATCAACTCCGTTTCCGCCGTCGAGATATGCTCTTTGATGGTGTCGATCTCCGCGACCAGAGCATCATACTCTTTGTTCGTCTTGATCGACATCATCTGCTGCTGGTATTTTTGCAGCGACTGTTCTCTGGTGGTGATGTCCAGTTCCAGATTCTTCTGGTTGACCTTTGCTTCATCAAGAGCGGTTTTGGTCGTTCCAAGATTATCGCTTGTTTCATCGATCTCGCGTCTGAGATTGGACATCATATCGGGAAGGTACTCTTTTGATCGTTCTAGTTCACCGATATCGTAATCAATAACTTGTAGTTTCAACAACAACTCAAGGTCGTTGTTCATCGGAACCTCCAATGCTGCCTGTATGGCCGGTCTAATCATATGCTATAAAAAAACGCACTCACCCCAACCAGCGGTGAATGCGTTTGCTTTCTTTACTTTTCTCAAGCGCCGTTTTGGTTTTGCTCATCCCTCTCAAAACGGTGCTGTCACTTATTATTTTTGTTCGTCTCTTATTCATCAACCTTCTTCACCATTGGGCAATACTGGATTCGAACCAGTGACCTCTCGGATGTGAACCGAACGCTCTAACCAACTGAGCTAATTGCCCATAACCAGTCTCACTTTGGTGGGCCCTGCAGGACTCGAACCTGCGACCCGCTGATTATGAGTCAGCTGCTCTAACCAACTGAGC
>JAUXBO010000057.1 GCA_030619345.1 Candidatus Zixiibacteriota bacterium
CTCCAATTTCATCAATGCTGTCGTCATCTTCGTTGCGACCGTTAATAGTGCTGTCGGTTTGCGGGCGCGTGTAGATAGCATCGAATCCGTATGTGAAACTCTGTCTATCGCCCAGCTCATAATAGTGCTGAATCTGTCCGACATATAGTTTTGATTTATCTGCAATGGCGTTTCCGGTGTTGAGCAGGTACGTGTCACCAGCATCGCTGACGTTCACGAATCCCTGTGCGAAAAGATCCTTGTAGGTAAACCGAGCCTGACCATAAGTGTAGGACCAATCGATCACCTGTCCGGCGCCGAGGCCGGTGAGTTCAATACCGTTGTTGGTACTGGTTCCAGCGTTGAGGATCAACATAGCGTCATCGGACAACAGGAAATCTATGCGTCCTTCGCCTGAAAGTTTATCTATATCGAAATCTCGTGAAAACTGTTCATCCGGTTCACTGTGCCGCCAGTCAACCCCTTCATAATACTGGGCGCTGAAACGAAATCCAATTCTATCATTTACCACAGCGGCATGCCTGAACGAAGTTGTAACCACTTCACGCTCACCACCGCCGCCGATGCTGACAGTAGTTCCCTCCGATTCAAACGGTGATTTGGTGATTATGTGCAGGACGCCATCGGCACTATTGGGTCCATAGAGAGCTGAACCCGGTCCGGAAACCAGCTCTATTTGTTTGATGTCATCGCTGGCGGTAGGAATGAAGTTGTAGGCGTTAAAGCGAAGCGAGGGAACCCGGGCAATGCGATTGTCGGTCATAACCAGCATAGCCCCCGAGAATATATTATTGAATCCACGCACGACAACATTTGACTGGTTGAGCCCGGTTGAGGCAACATCGACCGCCGGTAGTCCTTTGACATGTTCAGCAGGCGTAAGCGACGGGCGTGCCGCAATCTCCTCGCCCCCAATGATAGAGATGGAGGCCGGGGCTTTGACGTTTTTCTCCTGGCGACGTGAGGCAGTGATTGAAACGGCGCCCAGGTTTACAGCGAAAGGTATTAGAGAAAAATTAAGAGATTTGGAATCGCTGGCTGACAACCGCACACCGGTAACAACTTCCGGCGCAAATCCAATATAGCTAATGATAATTGAGTAGAAACCGGAATCAAGATTAGTGAACTCGTAGCTTCCGTCGGCAGCAGTTGTAACTTCGGCTGGTGCTCCGTAATGTCCATCGGCGGCAGCTGCAATGCTGGCTCCTTCTAACGGACCACCAGCAGATCGGTCGGTTATTATCCCTTTAATGGAAGCTGCCCACGCTCCGCTTGCCCCAATAATCACCAGGCTCAGCAGAACCGACAACCAAATCACTCTCTTCCGATTGCGAGTATTTGACATTGACTCTTCTCCCTTCCATGAGACTTTTGTTCCCTCAAAAAACGGACGTTCTCTGCTCCAGATTGAAATGGTCATCGCATCGTTGAGGGCATGGATAATAAAGTAGATTGTGTCATCCCATACTGTAAAATCTACTCAGAATGAGGAAAAATCAAGCTCGTTTATCCTGATTTATACTAAAATATCCTCATCAATTAGCAGGATGTTCACAGGCGTTGACTTTTTGCCGGTTTAATTGTTTATATAGCAGTAAGTTACTATGCAGAAACAAGACGTAAAAGTGATGATTGTCGATGACCAAACCCTTTTTCGGTCTGGTCTGATTTCCCTTCTGAATGGCAGCAGGGGAGTTGAGGTCATTGGCGAAGCCGCTAACGGAGTCCAGGCTGTGGAGATTGCGCCGTCACTGATGCCTGATGTCATTATAATGAACATTATGATGCCGATCATGGATGGCATCACAGCCGCACGGCGGATAAAACAGGCCGTAAGCAAAATCGAAATTCTGTTTCTCTCTTCTTCGTATCAGGAGAGCAAAGTCAAAGAGGGGTTTGAGTGCGGTGCCAGAGGATTTTTGCAGAAGGACTGCGAACTCAAGGAATTGCTATTCGCTATTGGGAAGGCCGCCTACGGAGACTATTATATATCCGGTCGGATCGGTCCGGATGTTATTTCCGCCTATATCAACACCCATATTCAGACACAGCGACCGGGTGGTTTGATGACTCAACGAGAACGGGAGATAGCAAGACTACTGGCTGACGGCTATTCCACTAAGGAAGCAGCGGCAATTCTCAATATCAGTCCCAAAACGGCCGAAACACACCGCGCTTCTATAATGAAGAAGCTCAAAGCAAAAAATGTCACCGACATTGTCAAATACTGCATCCGCAATCAGATCATAGAGGCCTGAAAGCCTTTGATTTACGTCTAAAACGGCGGTTTGTTTCTGGTATCTTTTCCCGTCTCAAATACAGACTAATCCTGATTGTTCTTTTCCTACTTTTCAGTACCATTCTCACAATACGACACTGTACAAAACGAATACCCGACCCGGTTAGAGCCACTTGTTCGATCGGGTCGACTCCTGAAAGGAAAAAAGATGTCTGCCTACGTTGATGAACTATTAGCGGCCGTAAAAGCCAAAAACCCGGCCCAGCCGGAATTCATTCAAGCCGTAGAAGAAGTAGCCGAATCGCTGGATGTGGTCATGGAAAAACATCCCGAGTACAGAGCTGCCAAGGTACTGGAGAGAATTATCGAGCCGGAACGCGTAATTCTATTTCGTGTGCCGTGGGTCGACGACCAGAGTAATGTTCAGGTCAATCGCGGGTTCCGCATTGAGATGAACTCCGCCATCGGTCCGTACAAGGGCGGACTTCGTTTCCATCCGTCGGTGAACCTCGGCATCCTGAAATTCCTCGCTTTCGAGCAGGTCTTTAAGAACGCCCTGACCACCCTGCCTATGGGCGGCGGTAAAGGCGGCTCGGATTTCGATCCTAAAGGAAAGAGCGATAACGAAGTAATGCGTTTCTGCCAGAGCTTCATGTCGGAGCTGCAGCGCCACATCGGTCCCAATACCGACATCCCGGCCGGAGATATTGGCGTCGGCGGACGCGAAATCGGTTTCCTTTTTGGTCAGTACAAGAGACTTCGCAATGAATTCACCGGTGTGTTGACCGGTAAGGGCCTCAACTGGGGCGGTTCACTCATTCGTCCGGAAGCCACCGGCTATGGCGCGGTATATTTCGCTGCCAACATGCTTGAAACCCGCAAGGAAAGTCTCAAAGGGAAGACATGTCTCGTATCCGGTTCCGGCAACGTTGCCCAGTATGCAACGGAGAAAATTCTGGATATGGGCGGCAAGGTTGTCACTCTGTCTGATTCCGGCGGTTACATTTATGATGCCGACGGTATCGACCGTGAAAAGCTTGCTTTCATTATGGATCTCAAAAACGTTCGTCGCGGACGTATCAAGGAATATACGGACAAGTATCCTAATGCTGTGTATGCATCAATTGATCCGACACAGGACTTCAATCCGCTATGGAACCAGAAAGCCGACTGTGCGTTCCCAAGCGCTACCCAGAATGAGATCAACGAGAAGGATGCCCAGAACCTGCTGAACAACGGCGTCTATGTTGTCAGTGAAGGTGCTAACATGCCGACAACTCCGGAGGGCGTTAAACTGTTCCTCGACAAAGGAATTCTCTACGGTCCCGGCAAAGCCGCTAACGCCGGCGGCGTCGCGGTATCAGGTTTGGAGATGTCTCAGAACAGCATGCGTTTCTCCTGGTCGCGCGAAGAAGTCGATAAGAAACTGCAGAGCATCATGAAAGACATTCACACTGCCTGTGTCGATGCTGCTGATCGCTTCGGTACACCTGGAAACTATGTGAACGGCGCGAATATCGCGGGCTTCATTAAGGTCGCCGATGCTATGATGGACCAGGGTATTGTCTGAGAAGGCATACCTGTTTATTTATATATCCAAAACGGAGTGGATTTTGTCCGCTCCGTTTCTTATTATACGCTAAGACTGAGCTAACAATACAATTTCGCCTAATGAATGGTTGATCTTAATGTCGGACTTCAAAAAACTGCTTAAAGAACACAGCTATCTCAATCGCTTCCAGATATTTCAAAACCTGATGCGCTACCGGGTTCGTGAGATCTTACTGGTTTCCAGCCTTTACGACTCTTTTATACTGGAGGAAGAGGGTCAGTTGTTCGACATGATCCAGTCTCAATATTCCGCCCTGAATCTGAGTCAGGCGCCCAGCCTGACGCGGGTCTCCAACGCTCGCGAAGCTTTGAAAATCGCTTCAGACGGACGTCGATTTGATCTGATAATTACAACGCCCAACATCAGCGACATGTCCGCGTCGGATTTCGCCCATGAGATTATGAACCGGGGACATGCAATTCCGGTGGTGCTGCTTACTTACGACAATCGGGAGTTAGCTGATATGGCTGCTCACTATGACATATCGGTTTTTGAGAAGGTGTTCATTTGGCAGGGTGACCATCGCATTCTTGTCTCCATTGTCAAGTATATCGAAGATAAGATGAACATAGATCATGACACAAAAACGGCCGGGGTGCAATCAATTATCCTGATTGAGGACAACGTCTTCTTCTACTCATCGTACTTACCGCTCATCTATACCGAATTGGTGAAGCATTCGCAGAGTCTCATTTCAGAGGGGATCAATATTTCACACAAGATGCTGCGAATGAGAGCGAGACCGAAGATTATGCTCTGTTCTACCTATGATGAGGCCTGGGATTATTTCCGCCGTTACGAGGATTGTGTCATTGGAGTAATTTCCGACATTGAATTCCCGAGAAAGGGAAAGATGGATAGTGAGGCCGGGATACGGTTTGCCCGCCAGATAAAAAAGTCTCACTTTGACATACCGGTCCTTCTGCAATCTGACAGCGAAGATTGTCGCGAGATTGCGGAAGAGATGGAAGTTTCGTTCTTGATGAAGACCTCGACAACGCTCTTAAGAGATCTTAAAGAATTCATGCGCCACAACATGAGCTTCGGTGATTTCGTCTTTCGACTTCCCAGCGGCGAAGAGGTCGACCGGGCCGGAGATCTTAGGTCTCTTGAGAGAATGCTGCACACAATATCGGATGAATGTCTTCTCTACCATGCCGAACGCAATCATTTCTCTAACTGGTTTAAGGCGCGCACCGAATTCTGGCTGGCTCACAACCTGCGACCCAAAAAACCCACCGACTACGATTCGGCCGATTCGATGCGACGCCACCTCATCACTTCGCTACAGGATTTTCGCAAGCAGCAGTATCTGGGTAGTATTGCGGATTTTAATCCTCAGACTTTTGATACATCATCCGGGTTTTCACGTATCGGGTCCGGCTCCCTGGGCGGCAAGGCGCGCGGTCTCGGTTTTGCCAATACGCTGATAAATAGCTTCAAGATTAGTAATCGCTTCCGTGACATTAGCATATTTGTGCCACCGTCGGTCGTACTCGCAACAGATCTGTTCGATCAATTCATTGAGAGCAACAACCTGCGTGATTTCGCCACTCTTGAAATGGATGACGACGCAATTACCGAGAGATTTCTGCTGGCTCCGCTGTCAAAAGACATCGTGGTGCATCTGAAATCATTTCTGGATATGATTCGCTACCCGCTGGCTGTGCGTTCTTCAAGTTTGCTGGAAGATTCGCGCTACCTTCCGTTTGCCGGTATCTACAATACAGTGATGCTTCCGAATTCGCATTCCGATCCGGACGTGCGGTTGATGGAACTCCTGGATGCAATACGGCGCGTCTACGCCTCTACGTACTACCGTCATGCCAAAAATTATCTGAAATCCACCCCTTATCGGCTGGAGGAAGAGAAGATGGCGGTAATCATACAGAAACTGATCGGATCAAAATATGCCGACAGGTTTTATCCGACAATTTCGGGCGTAGTGCGTTCACATAATTTCTACCCGCTCCCTCCTATGACGCCATCCGACGGGGTTGCATCGGTCGGGCTGGGGCTGGGCCGCACAGTGGTTGAAGGCGGCGAGACCGTCCGTTTCTGTCCACGCTACCCCAAGCATCTCAGTCAGTTCTCATCGGTCAAGGATACGCTGAACTACTCTCAAAAGAAATTCTGGGCCGTCAAGCTGGAGTCCCCCGATGACAGCAGCGATCATTCCCGGGTCATGGATCTTCAGCAGTATGAACTGGCCACGGCTGAGGAAGACGGATCCCTGGCTGCTGTTGGATCAACCTATTCTTCGGAGAACGATAATATTGTCACGGGCATTTCCAGACCTGGGATACGACTTGTGACATTAGCTCCCATACTCAAGGATAGTCTCATCCCGCTACCGGAGGTTCTGGATTTGGTGAGTGACATGGGTGCCTGGGGAATGAACTCCCCGGTGGAGATTGAATTCGCCGTAAACATGGCCACCCCACCCGGCACACCCAAGGAATTTGCGTTCCTTCAGTTGCGGCCGATGGTACGCAACCACGAAATGGAAGAACTTGCAGTCGACCATGTTGCGACTGAATCTCTCATCTGCCGATCAGCGCAAGTCCTCGGTAACGGTATGATCAATGAAATCTATGATATTATTGTGATCGATCAGGACCGCTATGAACGGTCTATGAGTCGTGAGGTGGCTCAAGAGATCAGCAGTATGAATGCCGACCTGGTGGGCAGGAAGGTGCCTTACTTGCTGATTGGAGTCGGTCGCTGGGGATCAGCGGACCCCTGGCTGGGAATACCGGTTACATGGGATGAAATCTCCGGAGCAAGGGCAATCGTGGAAACGAGTTTCAAAGATTTCAAGGTAACGCCTTCGCAGGGGACGCATTTTTTCCAGAATATTACATCGTTTCGGATCGGCTATTTCACTGTAAATGAGACCAATGAAGGTGACTTCATCGATTGGAATTGGCTGTCACGTCGGAAAGAAGTATCCAAAGGCAGATTCACTCGTCACTTGCATTTTGATGAACCAATTGTTATCAAAATGAACGGTCATTCCAATAAGGGAATCATTTATCGACCGGGTGAGGCCGAAGTTACGCCAGTGGATTCTGACCTGATCGATCTTACGCAACAAAAATGACCAGAATGCCGGAGTATTCGGGTCTGCCTGTAATGTGAGAAGCAGATCAGGCCTTGCGACCTAATTTTCTTTGTCTGCCTTATCCTTGCTCTCCGTAGAATCCCCGACAAATTTCAAAGAAGCAGAATTCACGCAGAATCTCAATCCAGTCGGTTTGGGACCATCCTCAAAGATGTGTCCCAAGTGAGCATCACAGCGGCCGCACTTGATTTCTGTTCGCATCATCCCCAAACTTTGATCAACTTTTTCGGTGATGGCGCCGTTGCTAACCGCTTCCCAGAAACTTGGCCATCCTGACCCGGACTCGTATTTAGTATCGCTTTCAAAAAGTTCATTGCCGCAACAAACACAGAGATACTTACCGTTTCCCTTGAAGTTATAATACTTACCGGTAAAAGCGGGTTCCGTGCCGCACTGGCGGGTAACTCGATATTGTTCTTCGGTCAGCAGCTTTTTCCACTCCTCGTCTGTTCTCTTCATTTCATTTGACAATTCGCTCGCCTCTTTTGTTGTAACTGTTTTCTGTTTAGAAGTTTTCTTTTCAACTGACCGAGCCGGGTAAAGACTGATGCCGACTATCAGGATACCTATTCCAATTGTGACCAATACCGTATGCAGGTTTCTCACAAATATCCTCATTCACTTTCCGGCACTCAGCGCCTTCCTGTAGCACTCTAACACAGGTTATACTAAAGAAGGTTCCCCGGATGAACGGTTTTGGTGAAATCCCAATATCAAAAAAAACAAAATCTTAGACAACTTTCTTGCTGATTGATCGTCTTAATAGATCGAAGGTGACTGGTTGGGAACCAAACGCCTGTGAAGAAAATGTGCAAGGAGTGTGTCATTGTGAGAGGTTTAAAGGTCCCAACCTTCCTGTTGTTATTCTTGGTTATTACATTCAGCCTGGTATCTGCAGAAGAAAAACAGGAAAAAGAGAGCAGGGTCGTTCCGGAATTAAAGGCTTATCGCATCAATCCCCATCCACCAAATATCGATGGCAATCTTGATGACGCGATTTGGAACAGTGACAACCTGACTTACGCCGGAGTTTTCACTCAGCGTGAGCCGGATGAGGGTCAACCGGCAACTGAGTCTACGCTTGTCGCCGTGGTATACGATGATGCCGCTCTCTATGTCGGCTTCTGGTGCTATGATTCAGAGCCGGAGAAAGTGGCGGCACAACTGGTAAGACGTGACCGAAGCGCTCAATCAGATTACGTTACCGTGCGGCTTGACCCTTTTCACGATCACCAGAGCGGTCAGGCTTTTGAGATAAGCGCCGCAGGTGTGAAGCGGGATGCTCGCTATTACAACGAAAATAATACCGACCTCTCCTGGGATGCGGTCTGGGATGCGGCCGCGCAAATCCAACCGTGGGGCTGGAGCGCCGAGTTTAGAATACCGTATCATTGTCTCAGGTTCTCAAGCAAAGAAGAACATATCTGGGGTGCGGATTTTGTTCGTTCGATCAATCGGAAAAATGAAAACGTGCGTTGGGCTTATACTCCCACAGAAGACGGGGGTTTTGTTTCCAATTTTGGTCATCTGACTAACATAAAGGGTATTCAGCCTGCGAGACACGCCGAGCTTCTTCCATACGTACTTTCCAAAGCGGAGACCGAGCCAAAGTCTCTCGGAAACACCGACGGCAGAGACTATCTGGGTAATATGGGATTTGATCTCAAGTATGCGCTGTCAACAAATCTGATCCTCGACGCGGCTGTCAATCCTGACTTTGGCCAGGTGGAGTTGGATCAACCAGTGCTGAACCTGTCGGCGTATGAGACTTTCTTTGATGAGAGACGACCTTTTTTCCTTGAAGGCTCTGATCTATTCAACACCGAGTTTAATATGTTCTACTCTCGTCGTATTGGACGCTCTCCCTTCAACGATGTCAATGACGCTAATCTCGGATATTACACTGACTATCCGGATGCAACGACCATCCTGACTGCGGCCAAATTAACAGGTCGCCTGGGAGAACGAACTTCGATTGCGGTCCTGACGGCCGTTACCCAGGAGGAATCTGCTGATTACGCCCGATTTTCAAATCCGCGTGAAGATACCACCTGGGAAGGAAGCACCCCAATCTTGAATACATCGTACCTGGATACGACCTTTCGCTCGGGGACGGTGGAACCGCTCGCCAATTATACGGTAATCAGAATCAAACAGGATATTTTCAGTCACTCCAGCATCGGCGCCATTTTGACCTCGGCTGGTCAGGAGTCCTACCATCCGGCTACAACTGGAGGCGTCGACTGGCGGCTGGTTACCAGCGACAACAAGTGGGGCATTCGTGGTCAGGCAATCATGAGTCGGACAAACTCGGAAGATGTCGGCTATGGATTCGACATAACGCTTGACAAAATGAGCGGGAGACATATTCGTGCTGCCATTGGCACCACCATCAAAGATCCCAACCTGAACATTAATCGTCTAGGGTATTCGTCACGGGTTGACAGTCGTTCTGTATGGGGTTGGATGCAGTACCGTACCAGCGATGATTGGTGGATCATTCGAAATTCTTACAACAATTTCAACGTACATTCCTCCTGGAATTTCGACGGCATCAACTATAGCCTGAACGGAAATTTCAATTCGTTCATCGAATTTATTAATAACTGGTCTCTCGGATATGGGTTCACCATCCAGGGTGAGAAATACAGTGATTTGGAAACGCGCGGGATGGGTCTTTGGGAATGGCCGGTCCGCCCGACGTATAGTTGGTGGGCTAACTTGAACAGTGACCAGCGCAAGAAAATATCATTTTCAATAAACCCGGGGATGGGTTCTGACCGCGGCGGCTCCTGGTGGGCCAACTATTTCGGAATCGACATGCGTCCGCGCAGTAATGTCGAACTTTCGATAGGCGCCAACTATCACAAGATCGAGGATGGTCTCAGGTGGGTGATGAATGATGGCGACTCAGTTGTATTTGCGGACCTCGACAGAGACCAGCTGTTCATGCATGCCTCTGCGAGCCTTGTCTTCAATCGTAATCTAACTTTCCAGCTATCGGCGGTAGCTTTGATATCCGGCCTGGATTACCAGCATTATCGCTACTATCGCGGCGGTCAGGATTATTCCAACCCGGTTAGCCTGTACAACGAAGACTACAATTTCTCAGCGCTGAATTCGACTATGCTGATACGATGGGAGTACAGTCCGGGAAGCACCCTGTATCTTGTTTGGACCAGAGCACGTCCACAATTCGATTCCGGTGTGAATGATCTTGATTTCTCACGTGATTTTGATCGCCTCTTTTCCGGTGGTGATCAAAATGTATTTTTGCTCAAAGCAAGCTACTGGATGAATATCTAATAGAGCTTCCACTGTGGCAATGGCCGAGCCGGAACTTCGCGGCAAAGTGCGGTTTCGGCTCGCCTCTATTATAGTACAGACTATAGTATAGGCCGGTTTGAAGTTTCTCTATACTCCCTTTCCTGAGAATGTCGGGCCAC
>JAUXBO010000025.1 GCA_030619345.1 Candidatus Zixiibacteriota bacterium
AGATGCTCGAAACAGGTTTGTAATCGATGCCCCATACAAAGGTCTCAGGCTGACCGCCTTTTGGATAACTCCCGCAAGTCCGATTGACGCCGTCGACCATCGGCCTTATATTTCCATCTGGCACCGATATGAATCAATCTCAGCCTATATTTCTCGGGCATTTCTGTCCCCTGGACAGTCTGGTTCACCGGCTGGACGCCCGTGCAAAAATGACCGCCGCTTTGGCGATGATGGCCCTTGTGCTTATGGCCAAGTCCATTATTGTCTACCTATTGTTGGCGGGTGGTCTGTTGTTGGCGTTGAGGCTGTCTGGTGTTGAAGCCGCTTCGTTCTTAAGAAATCTAAAGCCGGTTGCCTGGCTGGTTCTTGTTACGGTCGCATTTCATCTATTGTTTGCGGAGAAGACAGAGCCATATCTCGTCGACCTTGCCTTCCTGAAAATCAGCAGCAGTTCACTATATTCGGCGACCTTTTTCTCGATTCGACTGATTATATTTGTTCTCATTTCGTTCGCGTTTACATTAACCACCTCTCCTTCAGATATTGCCGACGGATTCTCACGGATGATCCGTCCTCTGCGACGGTTCTCATTCCCAGTGGATGATCTGTCCCTGATACTCTTTATGGCTATGAGATTTATACCTGTTCTGTACGAGGAGTTTCATGCTATTCGCAACGCCCAGATTCTTCGCGGAGCCGACTTCTCGGGACCGTATAGAAATAGAATCAAGGCTGCTACCGCCCTGATTGTACCACTATTGGTTTTGTCCGTCAATCGAGCTGATGAACTGGCGATGGCTATCTCCGCGCGGGGATATCGCCGCTTTGATAACTCCGAGACTATTCGCACCCTTTATGTGACATCCCGGTTTTCGCTCCCGGAAGTTATGTTTCTATCGCTGATATTCATATTTCTAATTTGCATCTATACGTTGGGGGTAGTGAATGTCTGGCCATAATATAAAATTGATTGTTGAATACGATGGCAGCCGCTATGCCGGTTGGCAGATTCAAAAAGACCAACCAACGGTCCAGGGTCTACTCGGTGAGGCAATCAGTAAAATTACTGGTTGCGAAGTAACTATCACCGGGGCCGGACGAACCGACGCCGGAGTTCACGCTTTGGGACAGACGGCCAACTTCCAAATTGAGCACCGGCTGGAACCAGAACGCTACGCGGAAGCCATGAATTACTATCTCCCCGATGATATTCGGGTTCAGGATTCATGCGAGGTACCTCAGTCGTTCAATTCACGCTATGATGCTGTCTGGCGTCGATATCGCTATCTCATTTCCAGCAAAAGGACCGCCCTCTACCGAAATTTTCGCTGGGAAACAGCGGGAGAACTCAATTTTGATCGGCTGCAACAAGCCGCCGCACTTCTGTCCGGAGAGCATGACTTCAAACCGTTCTGCGTGGTAGCTTCGCAAAAGGAAGATAATCGCTGTCGGATTTTTCATAGTCGCTGGTTTCGCTGGGGGGACCTAATGGCCTATGAAATTCGGGGCAACCGGTTCCTGCACAGCATGGTACGGTCATTAGTAGGGGCTATGGTCAACCTTGCCCAGCCAACGCAGGATGAAAATCGGCATAACTTGACTTTGGCCCGCTTTGCCGATATTTTGCAGTCCGACAACGAAGAGCGAATTGTGTTTACAGCGCCGGCCCACGGTTTGTACTTGAGGTCGGTCGGATATGGGAAGGATGAATCTGAATGAAGTTTTTTATCGATACTGCTAATGTAGACGAAATCAAGGCCGCCGCCGCTATGGGGGTTCTCGATGGAGTCACTACCAATCCATCATTGGCAGCGCGAGAGACCAAGCCGTACGCAGAACTGCTCAAAGAGATTTGCGGTGTGGTTGAGGGTGATGTGTCCGCAGAAGTTATTGCTACCGACTACGATGGTATGATGAAGGATGCAGTCGAGTTAGCCAAGATAGCAGATAATATCGTAGTTAAAATTCCGACTATTCTGGAAGGGCTAAAGGCGATCAAGAGTCTCACCAGTGACGGAATCAAAACCAACGCCACTCTTATTTTTTCACCATCTCAGGCTCTTTTGGTAGCCAAAGCTGGTGCCACTTATGCTTCGCCGTTTATCGGTCGCCTCGACGACATTTCAAATCATGGAATGGAGTTGATCGATAATATTGCTACCATTTACAACAACTACGCTTACGCCACGCAGATTCTGGTAGCTTCCGTGCGTCATCCGTTACATCTGGTCGAAGCTGCCATGATCGGTGCCGATGTTATTACTATGCCGTTTGACGTAATCAGCAAGTTGATAAAGCACCCCTTGACCGATATCGGGCTTGAGAAATTCCTGGCTGATTACAGAAAGGCCAATAAAGGCTGATGATCGAGAGATACACTCTTCCCGAGATGGGCGGACTCTGGTCCGAAGAAAACAAATTCCGTACCTGGCTGAAAGTGGAAGTTGAGGCGGCGCGGGCTATGGCCAAGGCCGGGATCATTCCGGTCAAATCATTCAAAGTAATTGAGAAAAAAGCTGACTTTGATGTAGACCGGATCAATGAGATTGAGCGAGAAGTTGACCATGACGTGATCGCTTTTTTGACTTCGGTTTCTGAGTATGTTGGAGATGACGCCAAGTACATCCATTATGGGATGACTTCATCTGACGTTTTGGATACCGCTCTTTCCCTGCAGATGAAACAGGCAGCCGGACTGATTGACAAAAAAATTGCAGAAGCGCTTAAGCTAATCAAAGGTCTCGCCCACAAATATAAGATGACGCCCTGTATCGGGCGCAGTCATGGAGTTCATGCCGAACCGACTACTGTTGGACTCAAGTTTGCCGTCTGGTATACTGAGTTGTCGCGGGGGAGAGAGAGATTTCGCGAAGCAGCCAAATCGATAGCGGTGGGGAAAATGTCCGGTGCGGTAGGTAACTTTGCCAATCTTGACCCAAAAATTGAGCGGGCCGTCTGCAGCAAACTGGGTCTTAAAGCGGCTGAGGTCTCAACCCAGGTCGTCCAGCGCGACCGGCACGCACACTACATAACTTCGCTAGCCCTGCTGGCTTCATCGCTTGAGAAATTCGCGACTGAAGTACGGAATCTGCAACGCACGGAAATAAACGAAATGTGTGAAGGATTCGCTAAGGGGCAAAAAGGTTCTTCGGCCATGCCGCACAAAAAGAACCCGATCACGGCCGAGCGAATAACCGGGATTGCGCGGCTTATTCGTGGCTATGCTTTGTCAGCGATGGAGAATGTACCGCTATGGCATGAACGGGATATCGCTCACTCTTCGGTGGAAAGAATCATATTGCCGGATACTACGATCTTGATCGATTACGGCCTTCAGAAATTTATTAATCTGCTTAAGGGACTGGTTGTAAACGAAAAGAGAATGCTGGAAAACGTGTATTATCGCGGGGGGGTCGTATTCTCTCAGCGACTGCTCTTAAAGCTGGCTCCGGTGATTGGCTCTCGTGAAGATGCTTACCGTCTGGTCCAGAAAAACGCGATGAAAGCAGTTGAAGGGATGGGTCTGTTTAAGGAACTGGTTCGCAAGGATACCAAGATTGCAGCTCATTTGCGACAAAAGGAAATCGACGATTGCTTTGACCTCTCTTATTATACCAAGAACGTAAATAAGATATTTGCTCGGGTGTTTGGAAAATGATAGCACGTGAAGGTTTGTTGCTCATATTCTCGGGATTGTTCCTGACCACAGTAGGTGTGCTGGCTGCGGTCAGATGGGACAGCTTTGCGATTTTCTTGATTAGCATCCTTCTTTCGTTATTGACAATATTTACAATCTACTTCTTTCGCGACCCGGACCGCGCCACACCGTCGGATCGGCAGGTCTTGATTTCTCCAGCCGATGGCAAAATTATCGGAATCGAAGCTATAGAAAATCATGAGTATATCGGCGGACCGGCCATAAAGATATCAATTTTTCTATCCGTACTTGATGTCCACATCAACCGGGTACCGATAGCCGGGACGGTTGATTACGTCAAATACAATCCCGGGCAGTTCTTTCCGGCTTTCATGGAAAAAGCATCCGAAAAGAACGAGCAGACCGAAATTGGCATCACCACTTGCTCTAATTCTCGCGTAGTAGTAAAGCAGATAGCCGGTATTATTGCCCGGAGAATAATCTGCCGATTAACCGAAGGAGATTCGGTTCAGACCGGTGAGAGATTCGGAATGATCCGTTTCGGTTCACGAACTGAACTATTTGTCCCAGCTGATAGCCGCATTGAAGTTAGTCTGGGAGACAAAGTGCGCGGCGCGGCCACAATAATGGGTTACTTAACCGAGCCTGGAGATAGTTGAGAGAATCATGAGTCATCATGCCAGAACAGTCAATTACCGGGGAATGCTTCCTGGGACATTCACAATGGGAAATGTCGTTTGCGGCTTCCTATCCATTATGTCTGCTTTCGAAGGAAATATCACAACGGCATGCTGGTTCATTATCCTTGCTGCCTTTCTCGACGTTCTGGACGGTAAGATTGCTCGCTTGAGCGGATCGACGAGTCAGTTCGGGATCGAGCTTGATTCTCTGGCTGATTTTCTTTCGTTTGGGGTGGCTCCAGCGACTCTTGTATTTGCAATAAAGCTCAACACGCTGGGGAAATGGGGCTGGATGATATCGATTGTCTACATAATGGCAGCTGCTTATCGTCTGGCGCGGTTTAACCTTCTGGCAGATACCGACGAGAAGAAAGAATTTCTTGGTCTTCCAGTGCCGGCCGCGGCTTTGGCGCTGGTCAGTTTTATAATCTTTAGTTACCATATCTGGGGTCAATTGGAGTATGCCGAACTGCTAATCTCGATGATAATTGTGTTCTCGTTTCTGATGGTGTCTCAAGTGCAGTATGACACCTTTCCCGATCGCTTTAATAGTCCGCAAAACCGAATCAAATTGATAATCCTTCTTGTTGCTGCACTGGCGATTGCATTTAAGCCAAGACTGTTATTGTTTCCATTTTTTGCATTGTATATATTGTACGGTATGGTCAGAGAACTCTACCGCCTTTCGACGGTTGGAGTGGGAAAGGTAACCGGTAAGAACTACGGTCGCCGCGAAGGCGATGGAGAGAATCATAATGTCTGATAGTCAAAAAGCGGTCGTATATGTTAGACTCAAAGACGGAGTTCTGGATCCGCAGGGTGTCACAATCCAGAAAGCGCTGGAGCAAATGGGTTATGACGAGATCGAAAAGGTAAGAACCGGTCGATTTTTTGAGCTCCAAATCAATGGTAACGCCTCCAATATTGAGAAGAAAATTAATGAAATTTGCACCAAGCTGCTGGCCAATCCGGTGATTGAGAATTTTACGGTGGAGAAGGCCTGATGAAGGTTGGAGTTGTGACATTCCCAGGCTCCAACTGTGACTACGACGCTTATGCCGCGGTCCGGAATATCCTCAATGAAGAAGTTAACTTCCTATGGCATAAGTCGGATGATCTCATGGGCTCCGATCTGGTGATTTTACCCGGTGGATTTTCCTATGGCGACTATCTTCGAGCGGGAGCAATCGCAAAGTTTTCGCCGATTATGAAAGAAGTAATTCAATTTGCCAAAGATGGCGGTCTCGTGGCCGGGATCTGCAACGGGTTTCAGATTCTTGCTGAGGCTTCGCTTCTTCCGGGCGCACTTATTCGCAATGATCATCTTCGCTTTAGCTGCAAGTTCGTTTATCTAAGAGTAGAAAACAACAAGACAGCTTTTTCCAGCTGTTATGGTGAAGGGCAGATTATAAAAATTCCGATTGCTCACAGCGAAGGGAACTTTTACCACTTTGATGGCGAAGTGGAAAAACTTGAATCGAATAACCAAGTCGTCTTCAGGTATTGTGACGAAGATGGCAACGTGACCGAAGCGGCCAACCCGAATGGATCGTTGAACAACATTGCCGGTCTCTGCAACGAGCAAGGCAATGTCTTTGGAATGATGCCGCATCCGGAGCGCGCGGTCGAAGATATACTGGGTTCGACTGATGGTCTCGGGCTGTTTGAGTCGGTCCGGTCTGTGATCTCCAAAATGACGACGGCGGATGCCAATTGAAACGCCGAGAATTGACATTTATTGTAGTGGCCTTGATTATGGGCGCCATTATTGGCGGACTGATGGGTGACATCATTGGTACCTTTCTTCCGGCCAGCGCCGCGAAAACGCTATTTACCAAGTCTTTAGAAGTTGGTTTTAATACTATCAAAGTAGATTTCTACGCAATTGCATTTACTGTCGGCCTGACTATAAAAATAAATTTCATGTCGATCTTGTTTGTTTTGCTGGTTTTGATTTACTTTAAGTGGTGGTACTTATAATCCCATCATAGATCGGAGGCAGAAATGTTTGGCATGGGTCCCTGGGAATTACTGGTAGTCTTTTTTGTGATACTACTTTTGTTCGGAGCTAAGAGGCTTCCCGAAATCGCCCAAGGTATGGGAAAAGGAATCAGAGAGTTCAAAAAATCTATGAAGGACACAACCGACGAGATAAAGGGCTCTTTGGATGGTGAACCGGATAAGAAAGATGAGAACTCGTCGAAGAAATCTAGTGATTAAGGTATCTTCTAATTTGGAAATGTTACTAGCTGCATGAAGCAACTATTTACAAAAGAAGCGATTCAGGAAATTGCAACCGTGATAGGGTGTGATAAAATTACATTTCACACCGACCATTACCGCCTGAAGATTATCAATGCCGATGAGAAGCGAGAAATGGTTTTAGAGGTTTTCCCGGAAACATCGCTGGGGAAAGATCGTGGTACCCTGATTGTGATCTATACCGGCAACTCACATATCCAGCTGCATAATTGCACTGGCTTTGTAATATCTGAAGAACTTGGTGAGGTTACCATGATCGCTGAGTCGGAAGGAAAACTTTCCGGACTGGTAGTCGAGCGCGGAGCTTCTTGTTCTCTTTATGCGGGTATTGACAGGGATTTGATTTCATCAGACTTTACTCAACTCGGCGTTGAAGTAATGCTCTCGGGCGTGGCCCTCTCGTTGGCAGAGGAGATTCTTGCCGACAAAGAATCCGATTCTGACAAGTAGTGGAAGTCTGTAGATTAGCACAAATGACAAAGCCGCTGCCAAGTCCCGGCAGCGGCTTTTTTTGTCAGGTTCTCACCTCGAAACATCTATCTTTTAGTAGAGAAGGCCTCAATAAACGCGCCTAGTTGATCGGACAACTCATCCGCAGTTTGATACCGTTTGGCCGGATCTTTCTCGAGCGCCCTTGAGACAATCTGGTCAAACAGGAATGGAATTGCGGGTACCAGATTGGAAGGTTTCTCCGGTTCTTTGTGAAGAATCGAGTATATCAGCGAAGTGATATTCTCACCCTTGAAGGGGCGTTTTCCAATCAGAAGTTCATACAGCACAACGCCAAGCGAGAAAATATCCGCTCTTCGGTCGACCGGTTTGCCCTGAAGTTGTTCGGGGGAAATGTAGTTGGGCGTACCCATCGCAATTCCGGTCTTGGTCATCGAATTTGAATCAATTCTGGCGATTCCAAAATCCATGACCTTGACGGTGTAATTTTTCGTGATCATGATATTGGCGGGCTTAATGTCGCGGTGGACAATGTTCTGGTCATGCGCGTATTGCAAGGCGGAGCAGATTTGTTGGACGATCTGGGCTATAATTTTGTAATTGAACTTCGTCTTCTTTTTGATCATCTCTTCAAGGGTCTGGCCCTCGATATGTTCCATTGCGATATACTGAAGACTGCCGTCCGAGCCGACATCGTAGATCGTAACAATATTTGGATGTGAGAGCTTGCCAGCGGCCTGTGCTTCGCGATGCAGCCGTATCTTGAGTTCTTCCATCTCTTCAGGGTCACTTATAAAATCGAGACGGATAGTTTTGAGGGCGACCGGTCGATTAATGGCTGGGTCAATACCGCGATAGACGTGTCCCATTGCGCCTTTACCCAGGGTGCCGGTGATCTGATAACGCCCCAGTTTTGTCAAAGGAACGCCAGCGCCGGGAATTGGGGTGGGCGTTGATGCTTCGAAACTTTGTTCAAGTACTCCTTCAGAATCAGACAACTCCCCTGCATCAATCTTGGTGGCGGATGCTTTATCGATTGAGTCAGAGTCGAGCGCCGTGGTCTTGTCATCGGTGGACTCTTTTGTGGCCTCATCTTCCGAAGTTAGATGGACGCCATCAATGTCGATCGACTGGTGATCCAATGGTGCTTGGAAGTCAGTATCAATTACCGCAGTCGGCTGATTCTCAACATCGGTCGGAGACTCTTTGATATGACGCGATCGAATCGATTCGAGCGATTTCGCTGGCATTCCCTTTTCAAGATCGACTTTTGGCAACCTCTGTTTAGAGGCCGATGCGTCCTTTTCGTCACCGGTTATCATCTTCGTATCAAGAATAGGAGCGACCAACATAAACAAAAGTAATTCGAATCCAACAAAGACGGTTTCTGCCACTAATCTCATGGAACTTATAATGAAGTAGTTTACGTTTGCCAGCAGCACCAGACTTCCGATGAGTATTATCATGCGATAGAGGAGTGACACGCGAGATAGAATAAATGCGTATAGGCCACCAACCATGAATAGTATCAGCATGGTGATCCCCGACATGTTATTCTTACGATGCAGCATGTTGTTATTGATAATATTCTCAATAACGGAAGCTCGGGCAATAAAGTCCGGGGTGTCATTCTCAGCAGGAGTCTTGAAAAAAAGAGTCTGGCCCGGATCGTCAACAGCGATGAGGACGATCTTGTTGTTAAAGACTTTTAAATCAAATCCGTCTGACAACACCTGGGCTGCAGAATATCGCTCAAACGGGGATTTGGTAGAGTAGTTAACATATATTTCGCTCTTGCTATTGATTGGAATTGTCCGCTTGTTGCCGATCCTGATCTCTTTACCTTCAACTACTGTGACCATGTCAGGCGAAATTCCCAGATAAGTCGTGGCGGCCAGCAATGAGATTGCGGGGTAGTAATAGCCCTCGTAATTTATAATAAGAGGCTGATGGCGTAGAACGCGGTCGTCGTCAGGCATCTGGTACTTGAACCCAATGTTTGGTTTTTCGGCAAGCAGCTTGTCGGCGGGTAGAAAGACTTTGCGAACCTGCAAGGTTGATCTTTCGTCCATAATCCCGAGCGGACTTTCAACGTTCATTGAGAAGTCGAACAGGTGATCGGGGTTGTTTGTTTTCTCGGAGCGATACGTAGCCAGGGCGATATCGTAGGGAAGAACCACATTTTTGATCCAGCTTATTTGCTCTGCCAATACTGATGTATATCCGGCTGAGTCCTGACTGGCGCTTTCATGAAACTCCAGATCAAGAACGACAGTTCTGGGCTCACCATTGCCCACGGCGGCGGCCAGATCAGCCACAAGATCATGGTTCCAGGGCCATTGTCCGTATTCATCAAAGGCGGGTCCGTCGATAGTAACGATAGCTACATTGGGGCGGCTTCCTTCCTGAGCGGTTACTCTGCACAGCATGTCATCGACCGAGCGCTGCAGATCGGTAAGCGGACCAAAGTCGTTTACGTATAACAGCACCACCAAAATTGATGTCAACATGTAGAGTATGTATGATGAATACTTGGACATTCTTCCTTCTTCCTATCTGCCTATTGCCAGTCTTTTTATGAGTACGTCAGGAATGCTGGCTGCAACCATCTTCTCCTGGGTGTACTTGTAATCATATTCCACACGACGGTAACAAAGGTCGTCAGTTTCGGAATCAACTATAACGTAGCAGGCGCGCGGATCGTTGTCTCGCGGCTGCCCGGTTGAGCCGACATTGATGATGTAGCGATAGTCCGGATCCATTAAGATGTCATGCCCGGTTTTCTGCCGCGGAGGTCCCTCAGGATTCTCCAGAAATATCATAGGCACATGGGAGTGACCGCAGAAACATACTCTCTGCTGAAGATTCTCAAATGCCTGGACCGCCTGATTTACGTTGAGGATGTAATTCCATTCCGACGGTTTGAAAGGGGAAGCATGAACAAAGTAAAACTCGCCGTCCGATGCATCCATCTTGTATTTCTCCAGAATCGACATGTCATAGTCACCCAGGCGTTCCTGCGTCCAGGTAATAGACTCAAGCGCCGCAGGATTATATTTGCTTTCATCGGCCAGTCCCAGGGCGAGGAATTCATGGTTGCCCATGAGCCTGATATCACAAGTCTGTTCAACCAGTTTTATGCATTCGACAGGATTGCAGCCATAACCGACGACGTCGCCGAGAGAATGTATCTTATCAATATTCTGCTGCTTGGCATCGGCCAGAACGGCAGTTAGCGCCTCAAGATTACCATGGATGTCAGACAGTAGCGCAAATCTCATGTTATTCTTTGCCCTCAACAAATTTGAAGGTTGTTTTTCCGACTGTAATCAGGTCACCATTTTTCAGTACATACTGTTCGATCTCTTCGCCGTTGACCAGAGTCTTACCCCGTTTCCCAAGGTTGATCAGCGAATATATCCTGTTTTCATAGGCGATCTTGGCCTGAATTCCGGATAGCCAGAAGCCTTTGGCGTGGATATGACAGAATTTTGCTTTACCGATAGTGGTTACGTCGCGATCGAGTCTTGCCTCGCTAAAATCTGCATTCTCTTCGCCGATTAAAACGGAGCCACCATGACGATGCACGACATCCCGCTCTATGCGATCATTCTCAAGCAGCTTTTTCTGCTGTTTGGTATTGAGGACCATCGTGCCATCAAAATCGGCAGCATCGTTGCCGTCCTGGCTTGAAGACGTATGATAGATAAGATTGTACTTTCCGATCATGATGACGTCGTCATCTCGCAAGACTTCTTCGTTGACTTTGCGGTTGTTCACAAACGTGCCGTTTAGTGATTCATTGTCGATTATCACTGCGGCGTTGTTGTTGAACTCAATTATAGCGTGTTTGCGTGAGACTCCGCGGTTCTCCAGGACGACATCATTGTCATTGGTGCGGCCGATAGAAATCCGCTTCTTTTCGGTCACGATTCGCTCAATGACCTTCTCTTCATATTTGACAACGATTTCCGGCATAGTGATTTCCTTTCAAGACTATTCAACTCATATTTTTCACTTTTGGTGGCCACATGGCTGGCTCGATCTGTTGAATACTCCTATTTCACCTCAGATTGGCGGTCAGCTTTTGGCCTTGTTTCTATATCGGTCTGTCACGTTGAAACTTAAGCCAGTCCGCCAGTCCCGAACAGCTCGGTGATCCGGTTTCCCACAGCGGCGTGACAATGTTCAAAAATTGAACATTCCCAAATCAATTATATCTCCAATTTTGTTGCCAATAAGGGGCATGGGAGTGTATATTGGCCAGAGTATGAAAACCATATTTCCGTAGATTTGAGGATTTTCCATGAAGATATTGACTATTGCCCTGCAAAAAGATGGTAAGAATATTTCTACTTCATTCGAACTGATCGAAGCTGCCAAAGCTCTTGGCGGTGAATTGTATACGGCAGTTTTGGCCAAAGATGCGCAGGTGGCAGCCGAAGAACTTGCTTCCCGGGGTGGTGGCAAAGTATTAGCGGTTTCTCACGCTAATCTCGATTATCTTAATGATGAATTGTATGGTAATGTCCTGTTCAGCCTCATCGAAAAGTATGACTTCAATCTTGTTATTGGTCCGGCCACATTCTATGGCAAAGCTCTTGTAAGTCGGCTGGCAGCAAAAAGCGGTGGTAGAATGGCCTCCGATGTAAATGCACTCAACGGTAGCAGTGATGGCCTATCGGTGACTCGTTCTAACTATGGTGGAGCGGTGATATCTGAATTGGCTCCCTCTGGTGGTGGTCCGTTTTTTGCAACATTGAGACCTAAGATGTATCCGGAGTCCAAAGAAGGTGCCGGTGAAGTTGTGGCTGAAGCAGTCGACGAAGCGCTAATGACGGGAAAAATGACGATCCGGGAACGAAAAGTGGAATCGGCCGGAGCCGTGAACCTGAACGAGGCCGACATAATTGTCTCCGCCGGAAGAGGACTAAAAGCCGCCGAGAATCTGCCACTGGTGCATGAACTGGCCGACAGTATGGGCGCGGCCTTTGGTGCTTCACGAGCTATCGTTGATGCCGGATGGACGGCATATTCCGATCAGGTTGGCCAGACCGGCAAGACGGTCAATCCTAAGTTGTACTTTGCGGTGGGAATCTCAGGGGCAATTCAGCATCTGGTCGGTATGCGTACCTCGCAGACGATTGTTGCCATCAATAAAGATAAAGATGCGCCGATCTTCAATGTCGCGAACTACGGTGTCGTCGGCGATGCTATGGAGGTTTTGCCAGCTTTGACAAAAAAACTCAAGGCTGAACTTCAGGGCTGATAACTGAAGTAACCAAAACTGTCAAGACATAGCCCGGTTCAATTGAGCCGGGCTTTTCTATTATCTTTTTCTATGTCCGAACGATGGGGCTATGGGATCGTGTCAATTACGACCGGCATCGTGAGAGTGCTGTCTCCACACGGATTTGAGACAATAAGGGTGGCTGTAAATGTTCCCGTATCGCTATAGGTCCAGGGCAGGAGAGGTACTTGTAGAGAGGACGTGTCATCAACACTATTAGTGTCGCCAAAGTCCCACTGCCAGCCGGTTGCGAAAAGTGAACTGTCCAAGAAAGCCCGAATCATAAGATCAATAGAATCGACACCAAATATTGGTACCGGCAGCGAGTCAAAGACCGTTATGGCGTTGGAAAGAATGCTGCTGCTGAAGTTTGAAGAGACACTGCCAAAGACTTCGAGGGTCACGTCGAATGTTCCCGCCGAATCAAACGTATGGGTGTAAACAGAGTCTGGAACACCGGTGTAGGCGGTATCGTTTCCAAAGATCACGATTACGGTATCTATACGTCCGGTTGAAGAATCACGGACTGTGACTGTGCTGGCGGTACAGGCCTCGGCTGAATTCAGATCAAGAACCAAATTGGCAATTACCGGCAAATAGTCAATTGACTCGCGAAGCAGTTGATTCATATAGGCTGGATTATGTACTCCCTTGGAGCCATCTGAATGATAGAGCAGGTAATTGTACAGCGCTCGTGCCTGGTTTGGCGAGAAATCATAATCGGTGCGATGGGCAACTCCGGTGGAGTCCCATACGTCTTGCTCGGTCAGTAGTTGGTTCAACGTGTCGGCATTAGCTATAATAACCTGAGTGATGGAGTCGGAATACAGGTCAAATTTCTCATCGTTGAGATGGCATCCACTGACATTACAGTTGTCCACGTATTGGCTGTTGTCTGAATCATCTTCGAGCCGGAAAGTGTGTTCACCAAATTTGTATCCGGAACCACTGCCGTAGTGGCAAGAAAGGCAACCGCCTCCTCTGGCAATCGAGGGATCGAGATGAGAAGTGTCGACCGGTGTGGCAGTAAAACGATAGCCTCCGGCTCCAATGACAACATCGGCTTGTCCACTGAAGTGCGGGCCCCAGTTGACCGGTAGTTTTAGCGATGCCGTGCTCTGCGACGTAGGTCGAGACGGGTCAAACCAAGCTTGATGGCAGTTAACACACATCACTGACTTATCACCCTTGAACTGAAAATAAAGACTCCCGTTGTTTAGCAAGGTCAAACCGGTGGTGTCGGCGCCTCTAAGTTTACCCATAAGGCTGTCGTTCCAGGCGACAAAATCCTCATTGTGCGGATCGTGGCAGGTAAAGCAGCCGATGACTGAGTATGATTTGGCCGTGAATCCGGCGTTGTCGAACTCGTTGATGTACCCCTCGTGGGTATGGCAATTAACGCAACTTGGGTCGGAATTATTGGCGGCGATATCAATCAAATCAGCAGAGGCGTGAGAGGAGTTGGCCCACTGTCCTTTGGGACGGAGAAAGAGGTTCTCGTCATCGGTGTGGCACTCAAAACAGCCGACTCCAAGACCGGAGTCGATGACCGTTGTGTTAATCGTCTCGGTAACCAGTTCGTCACAACCGGGCAGGGTTAGGCCGAATGCAATTATCGCCAACGAAAAGAGCGGCAGATATGATCTGAGTTTCATTTATTTATCCTAATCTAAGTGGTTCAACAGTTTATATAAGTTCACCCGATAGGTGTGTCAATCTATAAATTTTGCCTTCATAGTTGTTTGGGCTGATTTGTCGGCTATTAACATGTAACACTTATAGCG
>JAUXBO010000155.1 GCA_030619345.1 Candidatus Zixiibacteriota bacterium
GGTGGATTTTCATCTGAATACGGCGAAGCAATGTCCGGTGTTGTTAATGCAATAACACGGGAAGGCGGAACCAATTATCATGGCGGCGTCAAAGTCTACGAAGGCCTGACGCACCAGTATGATGTCAATACCGGAGATTGGAATGACCTGGACTTATATCAAAGTCGCGCGGCCATGTTCAATCTCTCCGGGCCACTTCCGGGTCTGGACGCAAAGAAGTACAACTTCTTTACAGCCGGTGAGTACCTGCGCGATCCGTCGTATCTGCCGGCCAACTGGTCGATTGCATACACGGGTACGGCCAAACTGACGACGCAGCCTCTGGCCAAATTAAAGGTCAAGAGTAATCTAACCTATAGTAAGGTGGATGGCCTCGCCTATACTCATCGAGATAACAATGGTATCTCGTATGATTTCAATCTGGATGGTACTCCGGCGTTCGATCGTGACGCATATCTGGCCGGAATTTCAGCCAACTACATTGCCAATGACCGAATGGTGTTTTCTACCGTTGTCAATACATTCTACACAAGAACATTGACGGCCCCGGGACACTTGATGGATAAGTATTGGACCGAATGGCCGGGCTATTCAGTCGATGATACGGGCGCCTATAATGGTACTATCCACGAGGATAACTATTGGGGCAGCCCGGATTTCAGTGACGCCATGCAGGCCAGCCACTTCACTGTGGATGAGGACTTTTTCCCCATCTACCAGTATCGCATGGCCCAGTACAACTCGGTCAAATTTAGCGTTATCAACCAGATTAACAAGAGTCATCAGTTAACCAGTGGGATTGAATGGCGTAAGTATGATATAGAATGGGATGCCAAGCAGTTTTTCAATCGGAATCCCTACGGTGAGAAATACTCCAGTCGTCCTGGTTACGCTTCTGCTTATTTTCAGGACAAGATGGAATATGACTACTTTGTCATAAACCTGGGTTTGAGATTCGACTATAGCAACTCGGATATCACCTACAATGCCTCCAGCCGCAGCCGCGATTCGGCCGTTGCTCTGGGACCGGTGGTGTTTGAGAAATCAGAGAGTCATTACCGATTCTCGCCACGATTCGGCGTCTCTTTCCCGATTACTGAAAAGTCGATGATGCATTTCAATTACGGTGTTTATTTCCAGGAACCGAGATATACGTACTTGTACGAGAATCTCGATGGAGACATCACCACTGGGTATCCGCGTCTGGGTAATCCCAACCTGGAACCGGAGCGCACGACTTCGTATGAACTCGGTCTGGACCATTTGATCGGATCCGATTTAAGGGTCGATGTGACTGCCTATTTCAAGGATATAGAGGAGTTGGTCACCACTCGAAGCTACTATAATCTGGGCACCAGCCCCGTCACTGTTTATGACAACGACGATTATGGTGCTGTGAAGGGAGTCGACATAAGACTGGAAAAACTGCCGACGTCCGGTTACCTTTCGGCCTCACTAGCTTATTCGTATATGTTGACCGAGGGTAACGGATCGTTCGCGGAAGAGCCGTACTACACATACATAACTTCTACCGACGATGAACTTGCCCCGGTGACAAGCTACCCGCTCGATTTTGATCAGAGGCATACGGTGACGGCATCCATGTCGTATCGTGTACCGGCTGATTGGAAGGGCAGTATCTTTGGGGCGGCTATCCCGAGTGACTGGGGAATGTCCATGGTAGGCCATTATGGTTCCGGACTGCCATACACACCCACCGATGCTCAGGGTAACAGGCTTGGCGAACGCAATGAAGCCAGATTGCCTGCCTTCTACACAGTAGATATGCGACTCAATAAGAACTTCCAGCTAAGTAGTGGAAGTTATAAACTTGGTCTTTTCGTGGAGGTGGATAACCTCTTTGATCGTAGAAACGTGTTGAATGTATACAGTCGCACCGGTAAGCCGGATGATGATGGTAACGACCAGATTGCCGGTCTTTCGACCAGTCAGTCTGATCTCGATTACTTTGATCAGCTGTATGACCATGATCCACAAAACTATTCATCACCCCGGACAATTCGAACCGGGTTAGAATTTACCTTCTAAGCCGGAGTTGATGCTATGAAAAAACAAAACAGATTGTTTAGAAAGTTGATCTTGATTTTGATCCTGACCTTTGTTTGTGCTGCTCTGGCAACAGCGAGGCCCGATCCCAAGTCGGCAACGGCTGGTGGATCGGACGGAAACCTGTCGCTATCGCCTCAACCGGGGACGGTCGATCAAATCACGCACAACAAAGGTAATATCGTAACGACTATCGATAACTGGGGATACATCGGTGGGTATCAGTACTATGATCTACCCTCGGGAGAATGGCCGCGAAATTCGGGCCATGATTACATTGGCGAGATCAAGTACTGGATGGGTGCAACCCTTGGCGGCGATACCATCGTAGCCAATTCCTATGATGATTTCCAAGCGCTACCGTCGATGATAAACGGATCGCCGGAGTACAAGATTCTACTCTCGACCGATCCGACTCGATATTACAACTATGACCAGTCCGACACTGTAGGTATCGGAGTTGGACGTCCGGCATACGGCTGGAGGGTTTATGATGCCTCACTGGGTGCCTGGGTATACAACCAGAGTTATTATACACTCAGTGCCAGCTTCTCGGAGTCAGGGCCAACCTCGTTGCAGGAGTCACACTACGTGATGAATGACAACGCCGGGGGGGATCCGCTGGGAATCGAAGTTACACAGACTTTGATGCAGTGGAACTACTGCTACAACGATAACATTATGTTCGTTGTTATGGATATAACGAACAAATCATCCAACGATTACGCCGATTTTGCTTTCGGGCTCTATATTGATATTGATGTAGGTGGACCGGATGGTACCGGTGAAAATGGCCGACTCGGTGATCTTGTTGGCTTTGATGCGGCTGAGAATCTGGCCTGGACGTACGATGAGGATGCTCGCGATCCGGGATGGGGTCCAGACGTCGAGACCGGTGTCATGGGTACCAAATACCTTGAGACCCCGGACGACATTGGTATGACGGGATTTAGAACTGGTGACTGGGCGGCCGTGACATCGGTCGATGATGCCGGTCGCTATGAGATGATCTCGGCCAATACCTTTGATCCGCTCCTGCCGCCGACGGACCAGTACTATTTGCAGTGCACCAGCGGGATCAACCTCGCTGCGGGTAGAACGGTACGGGTTGTTTACGCAATAGTTGTTGGTAGCGACGAGGCTAAATTCCGGGCCAACGCAGATATGGCTCAGGAATTGTATGATGCCTATTTTGTAGGTCCCGAGCCACCACCGACTCCGATCCTGTCGGCTCGTGCTGTCGACCGCAAAGTGTATCTGAACTGGACCGACACTTCCGAAACTGGTCTTGACCCGCTTACACTGGTTAATGATTTTGCCGGTTACAAGCTCTACAGGAGCGACAACCGTGGGTTTACATGGGGGGCGGCGCTGGGTCCGCACGACCCTATCAGCGCTTGTATGGATGTAGACTACAAGACAAAGGTCACGTACAGAGTAGCTAATCCGGGCGATATTATCCCGCACAGTTACATTGATTCCGGTCTCACAAACGGGGTTGAATACTGGTACTGTCTGGCTGCGTTTGATCGAGGTGACACGACCATTGGAGTCGATGTACTCCAGACCGGTTTTGGCACTGCTGGCGAGGCGACCAATATTGTCTCAGCCATGCCGAGGAAAGACCCGGCCGGTTACTATCATGCTTCGACAACCGTGATACACACATATACGGGACCAGGCCAACCCTCAGAGGGTGAAGTTATCCCGACTGTATTTGATGCCAGTCTAATAACAGGCACCGATTACAGGGTTGTGTTTGAGGACCGTGAGGATGATACTTATTGGCACGTGATTGATCAGGCTAACGGCGACACCCTTGTGGCCGACCAGACGATCACCGGCGCTGATCCCGATCTTTTCCCGGTTGTCAACGGCCTTCGAGTCGTGATTGATAACCCCGAAAGGGAACCGGTGCTGATGGAGCAGACAGCCTTCAGCGGGTCGGAAACGACACTGCCTTTGGATCCCGACTGGTGGTTGGGCTCGGCAGCTGTCTATTGGTATGGAGACTTTTTCAGCGATGCTCCCGTGAGAGCCAGGTACGAACTTCGTTATACGGCTGGTACTTCTGTGACCCAGGCTGTTAACGATACTACCGGAATTATTTACAACGTGCCGTTTGAATTGTGGGAGACCCATTCCAATCAGCAAGTGGCAGTTTTCATCTATGACTTTGGCGTAGATGGGTCCTACGATCCATGGGATCTCATGATCTTCTCAGATTATCCGTATAACGCCTCTGAGGACATGCTGAGTGCAGCCTGGCCGTACCATCTGTCGTGGTTTTTCGGCTTCGTGGATACTCTGTACAACCCTCAGGTGGGTGACATTCTGACAATCGAAGGTCCGTTGCTACAGAGTCCCGACGATGTCTTTACATTCAAGATAGACGGCGTGGATGTGGGCGAAGCGCCGCAGGCGATGAAGAACATAAAGGTTGTTCCGAATCCATATTTTGCGATGAGTTCCGGTTCCTGGGAAACCAGAGCGGGAGTATCGCGTCTTCAGTTCCAGAGGATTCCGACTACCTGTACCATCAGAATATATACCCTTGTGGGTGAACTGGTGAAGACAATAGATCATGTCTCCACCGACTCAGGCGCGGCGGAGTGGGATTTGTTGACCGAAGAAGGTCGACAGATTGCATCCGGCGTATACTTCTATCACGTTGAATCCGATTACGGCACTCACAGCGGCCGTTTCGCGGTAATAAAGTAGAGGAGGTAACCAGTGAAGAAACTAACATTATTCGTTCTGGCCAGCCTGCTCTTAATATCGAGCGCAATGGCTGCCAGTGGTGGCGTCGGCTCCAGTGGAGCCCAGTTCCTGAAGATTGGAGTAGGCTCCCGCTACCAGGCCATGGGCGAAGCCTCAGTCGCCGTTTCCAACGACGTCTATTCGATGTATTGGAATCCGGCGGGACTGGCCGAGATCGAGAATTCCTCGATTAGCTTCACCAATGTGAACTGGTTGCTGGATGTTGATCTTAACTACGTCGGTTTTGCCAGATATTTCGAGGATGTTGGCGTGTTTGGAGTTTCGGCGACGGTCCTGTCGATGGGCGATGTCGAGATTACAACGGTTGAGGATCAGGACGGAACCGGTCAATTCTGGTCGGCCTCATCCTATACCGTTGGCCTCAGTTTTGCCCGTCAATTGACTAATCGTTTTGCCTTTGGCGGAACGGTCAAATACGTTGGCGAAAAGATATACAATCTCAGATCGGGGGCGCTGGCTTTCGATTTTGGAACCATGCTCCATATCGGCTACCGGTCGTTGCGCATGGGTATGTCTATCACCAATATGGGACCGGATTTGCAATTCTCCGGGTCCGATCTGAATATTGGATTCGACGGTGGTTTTTCTGATAGAAACCCCGACGATCCATCCTATGGGGCCGAACTGAAAACCACTCCATATTCAATGCCGATGACTTTCAGGGTCGGCATGGCTTATGACTTTGAAATGAGTCCTTATTCGATTCTGACGTTGGCCGGAGAGCTTAAGCATCCGAACGACCAGATTCAGCAGGGATCATTTGGAGCCCAGGCTGCTTTTATGGAGAAGTTCTTCCTTCGCGGAGGATACAAGTTCAATTACGACGAAGAGGGCTTAACACTGGGCGGAGGATTTGATGCTCCCGTCTCTGGTGATACGAGGCTTCTGATAGACTATGCCTGGCAGGATTTTGGTCGACTGAACTCGGCTCAGCGGTTTTCAGTTGGCTTTACCTTTTAGACCAAGCAGAATACACAGTACTTTTGAAGAAAAGGCCCTTGAGGGCCTTTTTTTCTTACCAGCTTGGATTGCGGATGTATAATTTCTATATTATACAGTTCATGCCGGTTCTACTGGATACTTATTGGAGGAAAGATGATAATTGGTTCGTTTGATAGGAAATTCAAGTACGCTGTCTGCATTCTGGCTCTTTCGATAATGCCTCTGGTCGCTATGGCTGAGGCGCAACGTCCTGAAAAGCAGGTGGCAGATTATTTTGATATGTTGGTGTCGGGGAACTTTGAGTCGGCAGCTTATATGTGGTCTGAGGCTGCCCAGGAGAGGTCAACTCGATTCGGAATAGAATTTGAGGATATCGTAATAAAAGCAGATTGCTCATCTCCAGTTGTCCGTAACCTGGATATTATGAAAGACTTCCTGCATCAGCCGGTTCGCAAAAAAGCAAAACTGGGCGAGACAAACTGTTTTAGAACTGACTTTGAGGCTCTGGTTCTCGGGCAGGTAGTAAAACAC
>JAUXBO010000229.1 GCA_030619345.1 Candidatus Zixiibacteriota bacterium
AAGGTTGAAGATGTCTACGACCGCGAAGCACGGCAAGGGGAAGGAATCCTCAGGACATTTCGAATGATCTTTACGCCTGTTCGGGGAATAAGTGAGACAACCGTGCTTGACTCGCAGGGACAGGACAGTCTTGTTGTAGATACGAGTTTCCTGCCATCATACGGTGGAATTACCAGGTATTTCCATTCGCGTGTCGATGGTGAAAAGGTCCGCCTGTTTGAATTTCGAGCGCGGGTGAACGAAGGTGCTAGTGCCACTCTTCATTTTGACTTCGGGCAGATTTCCGAGGACCTTCATTATAACAATGAAGTATTGTCGAATGCAAACAGAACCGAGTCGCCCTTTTCAGAAGATGGATATGCAACGGGCCAGCCAAATGGTGTGGTTGACAATGCCGAGGATGTTGGTCTCGATGGTATTCCCAACAACCTGGAAGAGGGATACGACAAAGACACCCTGGCCGATCCGAGTCGGGATAACTGGTACTTTGAGGGGGAGGGTTTATGTCCATTGCCCGATTCCTTATGTGGGGTACTGAACCAGAATCCTGATCATGAAATCTGGCGTGATCCTCGGACTCGCTATTTGTGGCTGAACGGCACCGAAGGGAATCTGAGAGATAACGCGGTCCCGGATCAGGAACGACTGTCGGACAACGGTTTCAAAGAAATAAACGCCTATTACTCATTTGATGTCCCACTTGCGGACAACGACTTTGTGGTCGAAGAATCCGAACTGAACGGCTGGAAAACGTATCGCATACCGGTGCGGGATTCAACTCTGTTTGATATCCTCACCGAAGAGGGTATTGAAGCAAGTTGGAGTCAGGTCACGCATATCCGTGTCTGGTTCTCCGATTCTGCCGCTATTGCAGCCGACACAGTTGAAATAGCCGACTGGTACTTTGTCCAATCAAACTGGGAGGACACTGTTATTCTCGATCCCCTTTCGGCGCAATTTGCTGAAAATGGCTCCAAGCTTACGGTTGCGTCGGTTTCAACCGAGGATAATACTTTCTCACCTCCGCCCGGTGTCGAGGCCTACAAAGACCCGACCTATAATGTCGAAGAGCCCCAGCGGGGATTACTTCTCGATTTTGAATCGCTACAGTTCCAGGATACGGCTATGGCTACCAAGGAACTCATCACGGTCGATCAATATTCCGGGTATCGAAAGATGCGGATGTATGTGAGTGTTGAGGAACTGAATAACACTGACTCACTGTTGTTTTTCATGCGGATTGGGAGAGACCAAAAAAACTACTACGAACATAGAGACATGGTGCATGTGACCCATTCCTGGGATGAAAGTCAGTATGTAGAAATTGACTTCAATGACCTAACCGCTCTCAAAGATGAGGCATTACGGGCGGGAGTAACCCTGAGTGAGATTGACATTACCAAGGGCAGGTATCGGGTAGTCGGGAATCCCAATCTCAATGAGATTCGCATGTTTGCAGTTGGGGTGGTTAACATTGATACGTCACTTGCCGGTCGCTTTTCTGAGGTCAGTGGGCGAATTTGGCTTGATGAGCTACGGGTTACCGATGTGCGCAAAGATGTTGGAACGGCCGGTCGTATTACTACTAACGGCACGGTTGCTGACTTGCTCAGCTACAACCTTGGGTATTCTTCCAAAGATCCATATTTCAGGAGCATCTCGGCTGCCACTCGCGGTGGTTCAAGTAACAACCTCGGCAGTGGTCAGACGGAGGCATCTTCGAACTACGGCGTTACGTTCAACCTGCACAAATTGTTTCCGCGTTCATGGGGCGCCAATCTTCCAATTAGCTTTAATGAGCGCAATAGCACCAAGACTCCGCTGTTGAGGACGAACACGGATATTGTATTACCTGAGGAGATACGGGAACTGGAAAAGAGCACCAATAGCTCGCGGTCAATTTCGATGAACGGCATTAAGTTCAACCACAAAGGGAGAAACCCGCTCTTCAGTTTGTTCCTGAACCGGTTGGAGGGTACCTCGTTTTCCTATGGTCGAACGAAAAGCCATGATGTCAGGACGCCTTATCGTCTCGGCGAGAACATGTCCTTTCAATCGGGATTCAATTTTGGTATAAAGCATCCACCCTCGCTGCCGGTCTTTTTCTGGACCAAGTATATTCCCATTGTGAGAAAAGCTTCAAATTCAAAGCTGTATTTCTACCCCAGTACATGGAAAATAAAAGGCAATTTTCAGCGCAGTCTAACAATTCAGGATAACGCCAAGAACCAACGTCTGACGACTATCAGCAGAACGCTAAGTGCCAGTCTTGATCTCAATTACAAAGTATTCGATAATCTTACAGTCGGTTATCGATATTCGACCGATCGGGATCTGACCGATCTTGATCTGGTCAGACTTCAACTGCGAGACCCGAAGATCGGGCAGGAGACAAGGTACCAGCAGTCATCGTCAGCCAGTTATGATCCCAAACTTCTGCAGTTTCTCACGGCTGCATTTTCCTATCGCGCCGGATATACGGAAGACTATGATCGCACCTACGATGCCTATCGCTCGACTCTGACCCAGTCACAAAGCGTTAACGGTGTCTTCGATCACAAGAAGCTCCTGGGAGCGGGTGGCACGAGTAGGAAACGGTTTAGTGGACGTGCAGAAATTCGGGGGGGTGGTGCGAAGAAGGATGATGATGATGGCGGAAGATTCTATGACACGCCGCTTAAGATTCTAAGACGTATGGTTGGTTGGATTCAGCCTTTCAGTTACAAATACGAGCAATCATTCAAGAACTCGCTCCCCGGCATTCAAGAGCGACCCTTCTGGAAGTACCGTTTTGGGCTGACCCGGGAACCGATGATTACCAAATTCGCTGATCAGAATAGGAGTCCTCTTTCCACGGAATCACAGAATTATAGTCTAAGTTCTGGATTTGTTTTGTTGGGTGGAATTAAGACGGATGTTGCTTTTCGCAGAACGATCAGCACTGATTTGATTACTCAAGGTGTGCGATACGAGAATATGAGCACCAGTTGGCCGGACCTTTCAATTCGCATTCAGCCGTTTAGGACTTTGCCAATAATCAAGCCGGTCGTGAACAAACTGATTGATATATTCTCTCCACGAACCGGGTACACGCGGCAGACGCGGGAGAAATTCAATCTCGATGGGAGTTTCCTGACCGAAACCTCGACCAGTACCAGCTACAGCCCCTTGATTTCTTTGACCTTGAAACTTCATCGTTCTCTTCAGGTGACCGGCGCTTACACGCTGCTGAAAGATAATTCCTTCCGATACAACCAGACGACCGGAGACTTTACCTCAGAGACCCGAACGCTCAAAAAGACGATTGCGGCTTCGACCAAGTATTCGTTCTCGGCTCCAGGTGGTATTGGTTTTCCATTCCTGGGCCGGTTGAGATTCAAGTCAACAATGTCGATTGAAGTCAACATTAAGCTGAATTCGGATTTGTCAGAGACGGCTAACAAAGGAAAAGAGTTCGTAGCCAACTCGGATAAGTCGGATATTTCGATCTCTCCCAGGATTTCGTATCAATTCAGTTCCAAGATTAAAGGCGGAGTCACCGGTCGATGGCAGGACTCCAGAGACGAGCGAAGAGAGATCACCAACCATATCCGAGAACTTCAGATTTGGACCGAGATTCAATTTTAGTCGACAGACGTTGACATTGCTCACCAATTGATTATCTATTGTGTCTATGACTTATCCAAAACGACTTTTTATTCTGCTCGTAGTCCTTGTGATCACCGGGTGTGGCGAAGAGTACACTGAGCCTCCGAGTTTTGACGGCGACATAGCCATGGAGTATCTTCGCGCCCAGGTCGAACTTGGCCCACGGGTGCCGGGCTCGGAAGCATCGGCTCAATGCCGGGATCTTTTTAAAAATCACTTTGATTCGATGGGAATGACCGTAGATAGTCAGCAGTTTGATTTTTATGACCCGTATTCCAACACCACTCTGGAGTGTGCGAATCTGATTGCGTCTGAGATGGGAAATGGCAAAGCCACGGACCGAATTGTCATCATGGCTCATTACGATAGCCGGCCGCGAACAGATTATGCAAAAGACCCGCAATTACTAGAGTCACCGATAGATGGCGCCAATGATGGTGCCTCGGGTTGTGCTGTACTTATGGAAATCGCCAGAGCTTTTTCAGTTCAAAAGCCGCCCGGGTCGGTCGACCTGGTGCTTGTTGACGCCGAGGATTGGGGGCGGGTAAGGGATCATGAACTGTATATGATCGGATCACGCGAATTTGCGAGACGTGGGATCAGGGACAAATACCGTTTTGGAATCGTGGTCGATATGATTGGTGACAGCGACCAGCAGATTTATCGAGAAAAGCTGTCCCAGCGGTATGCTCCCGAAGTCAACAATATGGTCTGGGATGCGGCCGGTCGCCTCGGGATATCTACATTTATTGATTCGGGCAAATACCAGATACTGGACGATCATCTTTCGCTCAATATCGGCGGTGTACCTTCGATTGATATAATTGACTTCGATTACCCGTATTGGCATACTGAGTTTGATAGTCCGGGCAAATGTTCGTCCGAGTC
>JAUXBO010000046.1 GCA_030619345.1 Candidatus Zixiibacteriota bacterium
AGCATCTCTCACCGGGAAGGACCTGAAACCGAGCTACAACTACACTATGCCAGACATCGCTGGTACTACCGCCGCCGATTTGGGTATTGTAGCAAATATCGAACACGATGACACCGGTACCGACTTAAATCCAATTCTCACCGCAGCAACTGCGGCCACTACGAATCTGTCTGATTTGAATAATGGTGCCGGACTAAATTTCAACGAGATCTTGCTATGGCAGGGGGAGACTTCACAGACTATTGATCTTTCAACCGCCGTCACAGTGCAGGACATGTTGGACCTGTTCAATAATTCCTATCTTGACATTACGGCCGAGTTAAATGCCAATGGCACCGGTATTCAGGTGATTAACAATGATGTGACTCGTTCATTCTCTATTGAAGACGTGGGCGAAGGACGATTGACGAAAGAATTGGGTCTGTTTGGGGCTTCCGATATGCTGGCCTCGTTAACAATGCTTACCAAGTCATTGCAGAAAGATGATCGTGAAGGTGTTTCGATGTTAATGCAGAATTTTGATGACGCTATGAGTCATCTTCTGGAGCATCGTTCAACGGTCGGTTCAAATATGGCCCGACTGGAAAAGACTGAATACCGACTCCTCAATCTGGAATTGAATTACACACGACTTCTTTCGGAAGTAGAAGATGCTGATATAACCAAGCTGATAACACAATTGACGACTCAGGAAAATAACTATCAGGCATCGCTGATGGCGGCTGCACGAATCGTCCAGCCGACACTCGTTGATTTCCTGAGGTGATAATAGGAGAGAAGAAAAATATGCAGGTTACAACACGTAGATTTGGCGAGTTAGATGTCCCGAATGATAAGCTCATTACAATGGCGCGACCATTGTTGGGATTCGAAAAGCTCAAATCGTTCTGTATGATTGAGTCCGACGACATGGCTCCTTTCCTATGGCTTCAGTCCACAGATGATCCGGAGGTGGCGTTCATTATCGTCAACCCCAGGTTGTTCTATCCTGACTACAAGATTGAAGTAAACAGGGCCGAAGTGGCGGAACTAAGTATCGACGATGTACACAAGGTAGAGACCTACGTGATTGTCACCATACCGACTGAGTCTACAAAAGTATCAGTAAACCTCCAGGGACCAATTCTGGTTAACACTGAAAATAACCTGGCCCGGCAATTGGTGATGGTCAATTCCGAATATGGCATCAAACACTTTATTCTGGATGAAGTCCCCGATGTCCGTGAACCGGAGGGTGTGGAAGCATCTCGCCAGGAAGAGTTGACACCGGCCTAAACGTCACCAGTAAAAAAATATTGGACAGGAATCTATTCTGTCCGGAAGCAGAAAATGGAATTTTCGCATGAAAAAGAGCAGGAAGCGACAACCACGTAAAACTTTTCCGACACCAAATCAGCGTCGGCCAATCCAAAAAAATAATCCCCCGGCAACAGTTGGTCAGGCCCTTTCACTGGCCCGGTTATTGATCGATGATAGCCGCTGGACACAGATTTCAAGAATCCTCGCGCCATTCATGGAAAAGGTTGAAACTGCGGCCGCGTTTGAACGCAGCTCCTTCTACAGATTGTATTCAATCTCATTGCTCAATGAAAAGAAGGTTGAAAAACTGGAGGAAACATTAGTTCTGCTGCGGAATTTGGCCCCCGAATCTCTTGATTTGGCCTATCTGGAATGTGGACTGGCGACCCTTATGCGCGAGCATGACTTGGCCATTCAGCCTGGTCAAAAGTATGTGGAACGATTAGATAACGCCACTCATGCCCATGCGAACGAGTTTACGAGAGAACCAAGCTATGGTGCCAGACTGCTCGTCTGGCTGGGTAACGCCTATCGTGCCGGTGGACGGGACCAGGAAGCGCGCGAAACCTTTTGCCTCGCCATCAATAAAATACCTGATAACCAGACTGCGTATGTTGCATTGGCTTTGATGCAGAAATCCACAGGTGATGTTGCGGCAGCCAACGAGACAATATCCAACGGCTTTGACGCCTGTCATGATGCCACCGAACTGAAAATGATACAGAAATCAATCGAACCGCGACCAACAATTTCGGCCTGTATGATAGTGCGCAATGAAGAATCAATGATTACCGCCTGTCTGGAATCTGTCCGCGACTGGGTTGATGAAATTATCCTGGTTGATACCGGCTCCAGCGACCGGACGACAGAGATTGCTGCCGAGTATGGCGCAAAAATATTCAACCAGAAGTGGCAGGATGACTTTTCTTTTCATCGCAATTACTCGATTGCTCAAGCCAGTTCAGAATGGATTCTGGTCATTGACGCCGATGAACGTATTCCGCAGGAGGATGTTGATTCGATAAGAGAGGCGATTGGCAACTCACAGAACAGTCTGGTTTCCATCACGATTGAGAATACTGTTATTGGAGGTGAGCGCATCACGAGCGTCACCAGTTCTGTCCGACTGTTTCGACGGAGTCTCAACCTCAAGTACTCAGGCATTGTTCATAACGAATTAATTCTCCCGCCGAGAGAGTGCGTAACAGCCGTGTCGGCGCGTATCCGTCATCTGGGATATAATCTTGATATTAATCGCATGACGGAGAAATTCCAGCGAACCAAACGCCTCCTGGAGAAGCAAATGGCCTCTGAGCCAAACAATCCATTTGCTCGTTTTAACTTCGCCCAGCAGTTGTGTAATGAAGACAGCAACTATGGCACCAACAACTCGGTCGCAATCATAGACAATGCCAACAGGACGATCGACTTATGCAGAGAGGACCCGAGTCGCAGACACCTTTGGATGATGTCGTTATATCAACTTTCAAGAGCATACTTTAGTCTTGAAGATTACAAGCGTGCGCGCAGCTACTGCCAGCAGGCGGTGGCCATGAAGCCGAATTATCTGGATGTGATCATCCAGGCCGGATTTTGCAGCGTAAAACTCGGAGAATATGTCGAAGCAGCAAACTGGTTTAGGAGTTACCTCAAATATCATCTGGAGTTCAACCCGATTCTCGATACCGAGTCGCTTATTATCTGGCATTACGACAGCCGGGTTCTGGTGTTGAATAATCTCGGTCTCATCGCGGAGATGTCGGGAGGCTACAAAGAGGCGCAAGAATACTATCGACAGGTTTTGGAGCTTGATCTGGATCACGTTAATGCACGCGAGCGAATCAACGCAATAAAATCCGGACAGGTGGCCAGCCCCCTGATTGCTGCGTCCGGTATCAGCAGCACCAGTGAGCGGCTCTCGGTCGCCCGACAAGCTTTCGTTAATGGTCAAGTCGGCTACGTGAGTGAAATTCTGAATGGTATTGATTCCGGTGGGCTGGATCGAGAGCAATCCCTTGAATATTATCGGCTGTTCTCCCTGGTACTATTTGCAGAAAGCAAATTCTCTGAAACTGAACAGATGATCGCTTCAGCCCGATCCTGCGGATTCAATTCTCTAGATTTTGATTTTATCGATTGTCTTATCAAATTGAAATTGCGCGACTACGGTGAAGTTGAGAAATCTGCGAATTCATACATAGACAAGAAACAAAATGGCGGTGCCGACCCGGATGATATTGCCATCACCGATGCTCATCTCAGCAAGATTCAGGATGCTATTGGAGTTGCGAAAATGAATCGCAATGACCTCAATGCGGCCGCTATCGCATTTGAAGAGGCTATCAGACTGGACCCATCCAATCAGTCACCCTATCTTGGCTACATCCGTCTTGCTCGATCTCGAGGGGATCATGACCGCGCACAGCAATTGCTCAACGACGGGATCAAGCAATGCTCAGAAGTTCAGGAACTCAGACTATTGTCTGAATGGTCCAAACATAAGGTCAGCATTGCTGTCTGCATGATAGTTAAAGACGAGGAGGCTATGCTTCCCGACTGTCTTGACTCTATCCGCGACTGGGTAAACGAACTTGTGATTGTGGACACCGGCTCATCGGACAAAACTGTCGAAATCGCTGAGTCTTATGGAGCCAGAGTTTTCCATCAGACCTGGGAAGGGGATTTCTCAAAACATCGCAATTACTCCATTGAGCAGGCGACGGCAGACTGGGTGTTTATCATCGACGCCGACGAACGATTTGAACAAGAAGACTTGTCAAAGTTGCTTCAAATCGTAAACGACCCGTCACAGCAGGCGATATCGATTAATGTCTTCAACTATTATGAAGAGACCGAGCACAAAGTTACTTCGGTCAATTCACTGCGCTTTTTCCGCCGAGAATTGAATCTTCGATATGAGGGGATCGTCCATAATCAGATTAACATACCGGAAGGTCTTATTATCACCCGGGCGCCGATTAGCATTCGCCATTTAGGTTATGATCTCGATCCGGTAGCGATGGCACACAAATTTGAGCGTACTCGCAGTCTACTGGAGAAACAACTCGAGAAAAATCCCGATTTTGCTTTTGGCTGGTTCAATTTGGCGCAACTCTATCGCGGCCACATATTTGAGAATCCTGAGGAATACGGAAAGAAGATCATCACAGCCTCCCAAAAGGCAGTCGAACTGACTTCCGCTGACGTTAGCACCGAACGGTATGTTCACCTGATGGCTCTGGACCAACTGGCCTGGACATATTTCTATCTTGAAAAATATCAGGAAGCCGAGAAACAAGCCCGACAGGCTCTGACACACAAGCACAACTATCTCGATCCGTTGATGCTGTTGGGGCATATATATGCGCAGACTCGGCGATTTCCCGAAGCAATCACAGCGTACCAAAACTATCTCGAAATACAGGCCAATTACGATAGCGGACGGGAAATTGAATCCTTGATTCTCATTCACCCGGACAGTCGGGCGACCGCGCAGTTCGGTATCGGTTCGGCGGCGGAATTGCTCGGCAATCTAAAGTTGGCCAAAGAGAGTTATTTGAAAGCTCACGAAGCAACCCCCGGCTATCTCCAGGTTCCGTTATGTCTTGGTCGAATCTACCTCAATGAGGGAGACCTCCCCCGGGCAGAAAAGTATCTCAAAATGCAGTTGGCCAAGAAAGAACCATCAGTGCATGCTCTGCTGGGCTTGGCACACCTGTATTCTGTTCAGGCCAAGACAGACAAGGCGGAAATCTGCCTGATTGAAGCACTCGAAGAGGACGCCCGGAATCCGAATGTTCTCTCTCAAATGGCAGACTTCTATCTTCGCACCTACCGGCCTCAGGACGCACTCAGATTGCTCGAATCACTAAATAGCATTGTGACTAATGATGTAGAGCTTAATCGTCGATTGGGCGATGTATATTTTTCTTTGGGGGTTTATACCCGAGCATCCGAGATTTATCGCCTTCTCCTGGAAGACCAGCCGGAGAACTCCGCGCTGCTTAACGATTTTGCAAACTGCTGTTTCAAAATGGAACGATATCAAGAGGCCGAACAACTCTATCGGCAAGCTCTCCAGACAGAAAGCGCTGATGTTATCGCCTTCCGGAATCTGGGACTCTCTCTGGTCAAGCAAAGTAAACCGCAAGATGCGGTAGAAATCCTCGAGAAGTATATTGAACTGATGCCCGAGGACCACCAGATCAGGGTACTATTGGGAGAATTGCATTCTCAAATCGGCCGATATGATCATGCTCTCGGACATTTTGAAACATATCTGAAAGAGAATCCGACCGACTCGGACGCTATGGCTCGTATCGCTGACTGCTATCTCCTTATGGGACATGAGGATTCAGCCCTGGTTGGCTACCGCCAGGCGTTAGCGATTGATCCCGATTGTCAACATGCGCGACAACGAATCGACCAACTGCAAACTGTCTCCTGATACGCTCGAAATTAGGGCAATCGAGGGCATTTGCATTAGAAAAAAAGAGGAGCGAAACGGTTAAGAGATAGCAACGGATGCCGATGAAAGTCAAAGAAATACATGCGTATAACAATGCGACACAAACGCGACATAAAGGAGGGACGGCCTAAATTTAAGAACCGTCTGAATTGGATTGAAGGCGGGCTATATCTAACATTGGAAGTGACAGGTCAAGAAACTAAATGCCTAACTAATAGAATCGGGGTAAGGACACCCCAATCAATCAAGGAGGATTGACAAATGTCACTTCGTATTAACCACAACATTGCGGCTCTTAACGCCCACAGAAATCTGCAGAACACAAACGAGGCTCTTCAGAAATCTATGCAGCGTCTGTCATCTGGTTTCCGTATCAACCGCGGCGCCGATGATCCAGCCGGCCTTGTTATTTCCGAACAGTTCCGGGCTCAGATTGCCGGTCTCAACCGTGCCATCGGTAACTCGGAAGGTTCCATCAGCATGATTCAGACTGCTGAAGGTGCTCTCACAGAAATCAACTCGCTGTTGGTTTCCATGAGAGAACTGGCCATTCATGCGGCCAACGAAGGCTTCAATGATGCCGACCAGCTCGCTGCCGACCAGGCGGAAATTCAGAATGCGGTCAAGACCATTGATCGTATTGCTGCCAACACCCAGTTTGGTACCAAGAAGCTTCTTGATGGCTCCAAAGAAAATGTGGCCACCATCACAACTCAGGATGCTACCGCCATGGCCAGCGTCATCAGTTCCGGTCTCAGCACAGGCACTCATTATCTGCATTCTGTTAAGACTGCCGATGCGAGCGCCACGCTGAATACCAGCAACCTCGGTATTTCTTTGGCCAACACTGATGGCGATCCTTACAATCTGTCTGAAGGTGTTCATCAGGTTGATGTCGTGCAGTCATCCGACGTAGCCACTAAGGCTTCCGGAAATGTCGGCGTCACTGACGCTTGGGGTAACGGCCTTGAAATCGCCGCTCTCGCCGCCACGGCGACCCTGAAGTCGGCTGTCGCTTTCAGCTCCGGTAACGTCGGAAACGCTGGATCGTACAACTTCTTTGTCCGCTATCAGGATCAGGAATCCAACAGTGGCAACCCGTCTGCTTTGCAGACCCTCACCGTTGCAATGACTGCCGGCACCACCGGTGCCGAAGTCACCACCCTGTTGAACAACGCCATTGCCGCCAACTCCGAACTGGCCGGTAAAATCCAGGCTGTTGCTTCTATCCAGGCTGGTCACGCTACCGCCAGTTCGGTATGGTACAACTTTGAGACCGTCAGCGATGGCGCTCAGTTCTCCATGAAGACTGATGCTTCCAGTACGTCGGCTACTTTTGTCAACGCGCTTAGCTTTGCTGATGCCTCAGACCGTGGCGCTTCGCTGGGCACGCTCAGCTTCACTACCAATACCGATCAGCAGAACCTTTTGGCCAATGAGACGGTCACTGTAGCCAACGCCGTTTACGCGGATATGGATACTCTGGTTGCCGCCGTCAATACTGGTATCGCCGGCGCTACCTATGCCAGTTCTGCCAGTGATATAACCGCCTCCAAGGTGGACGCCAATCATTTCCAGGTTACGACCGTTGACGAAGGTTCAACCTACTACCTGCAGGTCAACCAGACTGCTGGTGTGACTTCAGATCTGAGCCGCGCGCTTGGCATAACTGTTGACGCTCAGGCCAACGCCGGTATCGATGCTCTGATCAACTTTGACGGCTACTCCAATGCTATCAACGATGTCAAGAAATCTGCTACCGGCACCTTTACCCTTAAGACCGGTGCGGATTCCGACCCGGCCAACCAGGGTACGATGGCAATCATCACCGCCATGGCCAAGTCCGCTGTCAATGGTACCGGCGTGCTGGCTGGCAACGTGCTGGCTTCTATTACGGCCACTAAGTTCAATGTCCAGCTCGACGGCGGAACCAAGACTGCCGCTACGGCCGGACAGGATGTCACCGTATTCAACGCCGATCGCTCCGAGTCGATCACTGTTCGTTACGGTCTGACCTCTACCGGTGGTAACACTACCATCAGCAACACCGATCAGTCGCTGGTCTTCCAGATTGGCGCCAACGTTGGTCAGACTGCGAAGATATCGCTGCGCAATATCGCTGCCTCTTCACTGGGTAAGAATATTGTTGGCAATATGTTCAGCGATCTGTCCAAGATCGATGTGACCACCGTTCAGGGTTCTCAGGATGCGCAGTCGATCATCGACGCCGCCATCAATGAAGTATCCACGACACGTGGTTCGCTCGGTAGTTTCCAGAAGAATACTCTGGAATCCAACTTGAGAAACTTGCGGATCGCCGCTCAGAACCTTACGGCTGCTGAGTCCCAGATTCGTGACACTGATATGGCTAAAGAAATGTCAGAATTCACCAAGAACCAGATCCTCGTTCAGGCTGGTACTTCGATTCTGGCTCAGGCTAACCAGACCCCGCAGATGGTCTTACAGCTGTTCTAAAGCCGATAGGTTTGGTTTGGGGGGAGGTTATCCTCCCCTCAAACAACTAAACAAGGAAAGACATTGATGTCGAAGGATACAGAGGAGTATAATGGTAGGCTTTAATTCCATATCAGGTTTGAACTCCGGGCTTGATACTCCCGGAATCATCGACGCCATAATGGCGCTTGAGCGTCGTAACACTGTTTTCCTCGAAATACAGCAGGTAGAAAAACAGTCAACCATCACAGCCCTGCAATCTCTGCAGGCAAAATTCTTTGCACTCAACAGTCAACTTGGGCAACTCAAGCGCGCCTCTACCTTTGAAAAGGGAATGGTGCAATCTTCAGATGGAGCGGTTCTGTCAGCTAGTGCTAACGGGCGTGTTCCCACCGGAACCTATGATCTCCAAGTGATACAACTGGCGAGAAATCACCAGATTGCCAGCCAGGGATTTGCATCGGTCGATGAGAGCACATTCGGAACCGGCGATATTAGTATCACGGTGGGTAACGGATCAGAACAGGTCATCACGGTCGAGTCCGACAATAACAATCTCCAGGGGATCAAGAACGCCATCAATGACGCCCGTATCGGCGTCACGGCGACAATTGTCAACGATGGATCATCGTCCGATCCATATCGTCTTATTTTGACCGGTGACAGCACCGGCGCCGAAAACAAGATTGTGATAAACTCGAATCTGACCGGGGGAAACAACCTCAATTACAATACGGCTACCTTTGGGAGTCCCGAATCAGTCGTAATGGACTCCGGGTCAACTTCGCAAATCTCCTTAGGTGCCAGCGCAGCTTTTTCTGGTAACGAAAATAAAATATACACTTTCACGGTCGAGGGAAATGGGTCTCAGACAATTGGCTCCGACACAATTACAATAAAATGGTCTGATGGCGTCAATCCGGAACAATCGATAGTTGTTACTCAAGCCGACACTGAAGTCGAGCTTGTCGGTGCCGGGGCTGATGGCCTCAAGCTCTCTTTTGCCGCCGGTACTCTCACGGCTGGTGACACTTTCCAGATTGCCACTTTCGCGCCACTTCTGCAAAGTGCTTCCGACGCCAAACTCGCTATTGGTTCGACTGGTGGCAGTGGATCGCCGATTACAGTTACCTCGGCAACGAACACTTTTAACGACGTCATTGGTGGCGTAACCCTTACCGCCAATGGGCTCAGTGAAACAGGTTCCAGTGTTAGAGTCAGCACTGATCTTGATGTTGCTTCAATCAAATCAAGGATCCAGGGGTTTCTTCACGCCTTCAACGAAATAAATGAGTACATAGACAAACAAAACACCTATACGGAAGACTCCGATTCCACGCCTCCGCTTTTTGGAGATTTTACGGTTTGGAATCTACAGAATTCGCTAAGAAGAACTCTGAGTTCAGCGGTCAAAGGGCTCGACTCGAAGTACAACCAATTGGCAACACTTGGAATCAGGACAAACGCCGAGGGCAACCTGGAGATCAAAAACAGCTCACGGCTCGAAACGGCTCTTCGCGAAAATCTCGATGACGTCATCAAAATGTTCACCGATGCCGGTAATTCCAGTAATGCGCAGATAGAATTTATATCCGCGACATCTCAGACCGTGGCTGGACAGAGTTACGATATCAATATTACCCAAGCACCTACTCACGGTGGTTACCGGGGGGCCGGTATGACCGATCCGGCAACGGCCTCAATAACTCTGGATGCTACCAACAATAGGTTGAAGTTGAAAATTGATGCGATTGTTTCTGATGAGATCGCTCTGGATCAGAAGGAATACACTACTTATGCTGAACTGGTTTTAGAATTACAAAACAAGATAGATAACGATGACAAGATAGGCTCCCTTGGTGTCGAAGTGAAATGGGTGGATACCGGTTCGGGCAGCGGATACCTCGAATTTGTGAGCCCCAATTATGGAGAGACCTCCAAGATTGAGTTGATTAGTTCTATTCCCAATACGGCTTACTCGGTACTTGGGTTGGCCACCGGAAATCAGATCAAAGGCAAAAACGTAGCCGGAACTATAAACGGCGAAGCAGCCACCGGCAATGGGGTGCTGCTGACTGGCGACGACGACAACAAGACAACCGCCGGGCTCCGACTGAAAGTTCTGATCGATGAGGCGAGCGTGGGGGATGGCGCCGAAGGTACGATCTACGTCACCAAGGGCGTTGCCTCCCAACTCAACGATCTGGTCAAAAGCTACACTGCTTCCAAAGATGGTATCCTCGACCGACGAATCTCCAGTTTTCAGGCCCAAATCGACTACCTGGCCACGCGCGTTGAACAAAATGATAAGTACCTCAGTTTACGGAGAGATTCACTCACCAAGCAATATTATGAGATGGAACTCGCTCTCGGAAGATTGAATAGTCAAAGTTCATTTCTAACCTCACAGTTAGACAACATGAACATAAATTGGAAATGGAACCAGTAGTAACAAATAAATAGGAACTTGAAGGGGATAACATGGATGCTAATCTGGACACCTACCGAACTATCGATACTCACGGTAAATCTCAAATTGATCTGATTCTGAAAGTATACGACGGTGCCCTCAACGAATATCGCATCTGTCGTGAAGCTATTGATAAGGGAGAGAATCACTATTTGCGGCCTCATTTGGAAAAAGCGGCCAAGTTCATGGTTCATCTTTACGCGACTCTGGACCCGGAAAAGGGCGGGGAAGTGGCGGCTAATCTGGGCCATTTGTATGCCTATGTTCTGGGACTAACCGATCAAGTAGCGGCGACCAAAGAAATTGCAATAATTGACGATATTATAAGCATACTGGACAACCTTAGAGAAGGCTGGGCCGGTTTGAAACAACAAGAGGCGAGCTTGGATACTGGCAATCCTGAACGGAAAGCCACGTCCGACACGCCAGAATTTGC
>JAUXBO010000236.1 GCA_030619345.1 Candidatus Zixiibacteriota bacterium
CCATCGAGCGCAGCGATGACCGGTCGAGTTTGAAACAATACCTGAGTATATATTGCTTCGTGTTGAAAGCATCGCAGTACATGGTTATGGCGCGACGCCACTTCATAGCTGATCTGGCCGAACCAAGCGGCCGCAGCACTTGTGAAATGACTCCAAGAATATCCACAAAGAAGCTCACCAAAGGACGTCGCCCGGCGAAAAACAGCTTGAAGGCAAGCTTGTCGATCGGATTGATGTCTGGTGTGTGCAAGCGGGTGTCCTGACCGGCATAGTATGTCTGGGTGGGAGACGGTTTGGGGATCTTGCCGAACACTGTTATCCCGTAATAAGGGACGTTCATCTGCAAGACTTTCGAGACGAAATCGTCGAGAAGATGTGGATCGTCGGGATCGACGGTAATGGTCTCAAGGGGTACCGACAGATGATCGGCGATACTGGCCGCGTACACTGTCTCATCTTCCTCAGTGTCTTTGACTTTGAAGGCCACCGCTCGCAAGTGTTCCGTCGACACCAACTCATGCAGCGAGCCAATCATCACCGCCGAATCCAGCCCCCCGGACAGCAGCACGACATTCTCGTTGCTAAGATATTCGCGATGGGCTTCGATTGTCTTTTCGCGCAGGAATCGTTGGTTGCTTTCGAAATCGTGAGGATTGTCGTGTGAAGCCGGCGAGATGGAGTCATCCCTCTCCAGGATCATGTTCAGATGCGAATTCAAACACAACCTGTTCCCCATCCTGACTTCATGCACAGACTGGTAGTACGTATCACCGTCGAATATGTACTGTGTGTACAACAACTGGCAAACGGCTTCCTCATTGAACTTCGTGACACCCGCGGCCGAAGCGATCTCGTGCACACACGTCCCGACAAAAAGAGATTCATCCGCCCGGCAGTAGTAGCCGGTCTTGATGCCGGTAGGATCTCTCAGAAGTCGGACAGCGCCAGTGTGTTTGTCCAGTACGATCAGGAAGTAGGCACTCAGGAATGCCGGTAAAGGTGAGTCGGTCTTTAAGGACCGCGCTACCTCATTTGCGGCTGCGTCGAATTGGTCCGCCCGCGACTTGTCAATGATCGTGTCGGCCAGAATGACAAAGCGACCGTCGACGTGCTCATACTCCAGGTCATCCACCTGGTAGCGCACATAGAGATCGCCCACCCGAAGGTGTTTGAATGATTCACCTTCGTGGACAGGTTTAAGCTTTGAGCAGTGCAGTAGCATTCTTATCGAATTACGTTGATGTCTTGCGAGGTCTGCCCCTCGCCGCCCGCATCGCAAATGTTGCCGTAGAAGTTGACCCGACAGGCATCGAAAATGCGAGCGAATATCGGTGTCCGGGAGATTCTGATCTCAGCATAATACAATCATCAATGAGTTCATAAAAACAACACCCTATAGTTCTTATGATAGACATAGTGGACTATACCATCACCGGTCTTTCTGAATATCTCTGGAAGTATTTATTCTCACCAACAATCGTAGATATGATATGATTTACATTGTCATCATCCCATATCCCATGAGGATCACCTTCCCAGTTAGGACTATATGAGCGTACCTTTGACATAAACTTCACCGGGACACCATGAAGAAAGAAATACTCGTACATGAATAACTTCAGCAGTTCAAGATTTTCATTTTGTTTGTGGAGAATGTGATTCGTTTGATCGAAGCTGTCAAAATAATCGTCACGATTGGCGATATCGTAGGTGAACCCCTTATCAGAATACGCGGCTTTAGCGCCTATGATCAGTGGAACTTTCTGGTACATTATCTCCAGACCAATTGTCCCGTTATATACTAGTCCGCCGGCAAGATGCTCAAACAGACTGTAACTTGACAGACGTTGATGGGACGGGATAATAATCAGGCGTTCGTCGGAAAATATCTCATCCCCCAAATAACACCTGAGAATGTCTACGATACTTTTCCTGACCGGCATCCATACGTATTCAGCCGGATGAATACGAATCACCAGAGCTTTGTCATTTGAGGCAAGAATATACTTTACAGTTTCTACCAGCCATTGCACTGGTGAACTAAACACTCTGTCCCATTGTTTGCGGGTAGTAGCGCTATCCCACATCACATTAGGAAACAAACCAAACACTCTCTTGCCACCTGACTTTAGGCGTATAAGTTTTTCAGTCGCAGGATGTGACCTATAATCTGCTTTAACGCCGAGGTTCTTAATATCGGCCGCACTGCCTTTCATCCGACCCATAATCATTGAATCAACTTTTCGGAATACATCCTGACGGATATCTGGTTCAGTAACCACTTTATTGACGAAATGATCGAAAAAACCACTATCGCTCTTATTGGCGGCAATGTCATTGACGGCCAAATCCAGACTGTTTATTGAATAGCCATTGCCATTATAACTGATACATCTCACTCCACGGTCCATCATGTATTTTAGGAACGGCCCCCAGGTAGAGTAAAATCCATGCGATGTGATCATCAACTCCGGCTTTAGCTGCTCATACACTTTCTTAGCTACATTGTGGCTGATGACACAGTTTTTCACAAACATCTCTTTCGCTCGCTGGTAATGCGGCTCTTCCCGCAAAAACTTATCATCAGGAGCTGAAAGGAAAAAGCGGACAAGCGAGGCTTCTACATATTGTGAAAGGTCGACACCATCGTATTCCATTCTGTCAGAGCTAATGAGCGTCTCAGCCTCTTTGGATGTATTTTTGTCAGAGTAGCGAGAGTAGGGTTCGAGCATTCTGCTACACAATGGTAACCGTTTGAGCAAAGCAAGTGACAGTCTTCTCTTAAGAAAGCTGCCCGTTTGAAAAGGTCTGAAATAGCTCATGGTCAGGGTGTCATGATGTAATAAAACACCATCATCATAGAGCAGGTAAACCCGGTATCCTCTTTGCATCAGCTTTAGAGCGAATATAAGTTCCGTGCAAACTTGTGTTGGTATGTAGGTCCTTCCCAAATGGATGACAACCGTCTGACCGTTTTCTTCGGCCTGGTCAAGTTGCGCATAGGCTTCCAGCTCACCCAGCAACTTGACAGTGCGTTCCAATTCACGCATTAAACGGTTACCGGAATACAATGCAGCAAGGCGTGGGAAACTCTGTTTAAGCATTCTTCGTTGTTGTTTCCAATCACCCATACATTAACCTCAAAGTTTCATACACTCTAACTGCACGAGAACATATCCTGCCCAATTGATCACCTCTTGATACCTTTGGGAAACCATAGCATATATCACTCAAGTCATAACATGGTTTAGAGGATATCTCGTGAACAATCAACAACAATATGATTAAGTTGGTTTTGACTCTGTGATTTGCCCGTTCTGGTATTGCTCTCTTGCCCGGTCCGGTAAGAAGACTTGTCCGGTGAGGATACTTAATTGACTAAGAAGTCCCAGTGCGGCGTTGCGCCAGGTATATTTCTTTACTCGCTCGTTGCCCTTACTGACAAGATCGTTGCGCAATACCGTATCTTCAGATAATTGAACCATTTTCTGGGCGATATCGGCTGGCTCATCTGGATTACAGTACAGTGCCGCCTCTCCGCATACTTCTTTGAGAGGAGGGATATCTGACACTATCACCGGACAGCCACAGGCCATTGCTTCAAGAGGTGGTAAACCGAAACCTTCGTATGTCGATGGGTAGATAAATCCCATAGCGTTCTCATACAATGCTCGAAGTTGGCCATCTGAAACATACCCGAGATATTTCATTGTCTCAGGAATCTGGATATCTTGTTCTCTGAATATTCGCGGATTTGTCCCCCCTGCGACAACAACATCAAACTTCCTGTTGTTAATATGCTCCATCGCTTTCATTATTGACCGGAAGTTCTTGTTGGGACTCATACTGCTGACTGCCAGAATGAAGGGTCGGGATCGGTTTTCCAGTTCCCCAAGGATTGAATAATCAGGTTCTTTGGCAAGAATATGTTCGCCGCCATTATGCACTATCGCCAGTTTCTGAGGGTTAATGTGTGCATGTTTTTCAAGTTCACGGGCTGAAAATTCAGAAACAGTCATAACCCGACGGCATATCAATCCCAGAGAAGGATGCAGTACCCGGTACCACCATCGAAAAGCAAAGGAATATGTCTTCGGAGAGACAAAACAACTAGCATCGTGAATCATTACTATTTGCTGACGTTTAACCGGTGGCCCTGTATTGCACAGGCTGACTAGTATACCATTGCGTGAATACCAGGGCAATTCAAATTGTTCCCAGGCATGACCGGTCAACCTGCCCACTACCCTCACTGGAATATTTCTTAGCTTAAGGTCATGCTTGACATTATGAGGAACAAGCATGGTAAACTGAATCTGATCTGCCAACCCGG
>JAUXBO010000033.1 GCA_030619345.1 Candidatus Zixiibacteriota bacterium
AAAACTACGGTATTGAGACAGGTTAGTTCTACCTGTTGTATCTCTCCCGTATCGTGTAGATATTACCTCACCTCGGTGTCCTTGAATTCCTCGCTACTCTCTTAACTGTCACCCCGCTAAACAGTTACGCATTTTCTACCGCTGTCAGCTTGTTCGGCATAGTTGTTGCAATAGACTTCTGTACAACACAGTAACAATGCACTTAAGTGCTGTCACCGGAGGATGAATTGACAATGCGTTCGTACCAAAGATTTCACAAAAACCAGATCATTTTGTTTGCAGCTGCAGCGATCGTTGGACTCATACTGTCAACCGGTTGCAACGAAGAAAACTGCCCCACCTGTCCGGACACAACCGACACAATTGTAGATACGGTCTATGACACTATCTACGATGATACGTGTATTGATCCCATATCCACAACGTCTTACTACTTCGTTGACTACGAGGCTGGAAATACTGTGAGATTAGTGGAAGCGGATTTGTTCAGTGATGGAAATTTCAGCATGACTCAACTGGTCAATTCCGAGGGATCACTGGAGGGCGGGACCGGGGTCTATTCTATTTTCGATGATGGCAAGGTCAGTATCAAGTCATCGGATCATGATATCGGAGATACGATTCTGGGAGCGACCAGCAGCGACACAAGCATCATGTCCTTCATTATCAACCATGCCCAGTGGCCTGAGGAATTCGCGATCGGATTCAAAAAGTCAAACGGCCTAACTAATGCCGCGCTGACCGGCGATTACTATATCGCCGCCTATGAATACAATAATACTGTGCGATTTGCGGAGGCTTCGCTGGATGGAAATGGTGCGATGAGCTTTCAGCAACTCTTCGACACTGATGGCTCACTGGGGAGCGGCTCGGGAAGCTACTCGGTTGCTGGTGACGGCAGACTGACCACTGGTGATGGCAGCACGGGCGATCAAGTTGTTGGTACGATCTCTTCCGATGGCGGCATGTTTGCCTGTATCGGCTGGTACCCCGCTTACCAAAACGAGATATTTATTGGCATTAAGAAATCATTGGGACTAACCAACGCCGTCCTCAATGGCAACTACTACGTCACCAATTATGAACATGGCGGTACAGTCCGCTTGGCGGAGTTGATCTTTGACGGCCAGGGAGGTCTGAGTTATCAGACTCTCTATTATTCTGCCGGTTCTGCTCTGAACTTCAGCGGAGCTTACAGCGTGGCGTCCGATGGGCTACTGACCCTGAATTTGCCACTGTCGGGACCGACCATTATGGGTGTGGTCAGCTCTGACGGCAAGACATTTACCTGTATGGAAGTCAGTGTGAACGGACATAACCAATTACTATTCGGGACACAGAGAGCAAACTGATTGACCGAAGACGGGGAGGGGTCGATCAGGAAAACGGGGAGGAAGAGGCGGCCGCAAGGCCGCTTCTCTTTTTGGTGTATCAAGCGTTGCGCGGTTACTAAAAGAGGTTATATCTACCCTTTCCAATTGTTACCAAAGAGGTAGTATCAACATCGCATTACTCGTATGCAGATTTTCTCGATGGTAACCCATTGTCAATAAGGGCGTTACGGCTCGCATTTCCGCGCCCTGTTCGGCACGCTGATTGCAATGCTAATATGAAGAATGCGAAACAACAACTTTCTAAGAACAGCATCACCGGGAGGTGCAACTATGCAGATAAACAAATCAAATACAAAGCGAATAATGCGAGTTTGGGCCATGCTCCTAATGTTCGGAGTCGGCCTTGTTCTGACTATCGGATGCAGCGAAGAAGACTGCCCAACCTGTCCTGACGTAACTGACACAATCATTGACACTGTCTACAGTGACACATTCGTTGATACGGTCTACATCGACACCTGCGACAATTCGGTTGGTTCAAAATCTCTGGTCGGTAGTTGGGGAACTGGCTATTGGTCAGATGAGGACAAATACGCATCAATTACTTTGTATCCCAACGGCTATTACATCTTCTGGGCCTCGGATAACCCAACTGTACCCAGCGACAGTGGTGGTGGGGTCGAATATGGTACCTACGCTTTTGATTCCACAACATCAAGAGTCTATGTGAACTGTTTTGTTGATGAGAATGGAGACGACGGACTTGCGGATAATGGTGTTGACCGGATGTATGACACCCAGATTAGTGTAACTGGTGATGTTATGACCGTCGCCGAAGGTGGCGATTCTTTCATGTTGGATCGGGTAATAAGTGCCACATCTCCCATTGTCGGAAGCTGGGGTGTCGCTCGCTATACATCTTCCTTCCCGGAATATGTCAGCATGACATTCTATGACAACGGCCTCTATATACTGTGGGTTTCCAACGATCCGGCTGATCCCAACACTACTGCCGGAGTTGAAATAGGAAACTACACCTACAATGCAAGCCAGAACCAGCTTGTGATTACTTCAATGCTGAGAGATGACAACGGCGGCGATGGCTTTGCTCTATATGGCAATGAACCGAACCCTGGCGACTGGACCATGTCGTGTACTATTACGAACGACATACTCACGATCTCGAGTGGACCGGCTAATGGCTGGAGTGGCCCGAGAGTCCAATAACAATTTATTTTGAATGAAACAACGAACACAAAACCCAATCATATGATTCAGGAAAGAACAACTATGAAACGAATTGTTATACTTGCAATAGTCTTGGCAATATCTGCTCTTGCAGTTGGGGTAAATGCTGAGACTTTTCGCGTACCGAGCGAATATCCAACAATCCAATCGGCGATCGACATAGCCGCAGCCGGTGATACTGTCCAGGTGGAGTTAGGAACCTTCTATGAGAACATTACTCTAATCCCAAAAATCACCTTGCTGGGCATGGGACCCGCGAATACCGTTATTGATGGCGAATTCACAGGTCCTGTCATTGTCGCGGCTGACAGCGTAGTTATTGAAGGCTTCCGAATCAGGAACGGAACCCTCGGTATATACCTCTCTGAAGGATTTGCTGTCGTGAGAGGCAATGCGATCACAGGATGTAGAGGTTATGGTGTGAGTTGCCAATCTGCATCGGCCCTGATTATGAATAATGCTATTTACAATAACGGTGACCAAGCCTATAGCGGAGGTATCAGTTGTAACAGTCTCCTTGATATTGTAATCACCAATAATATTTTCTATGACAATAGTGCCTCTTGTATTTACTTCAGTACACTTGGCTCCGGCTCCAGCATTAAGAACAATGTCTTTTACAGTAGTGGGACCGGCTACGGTCTCTACAATGGCAGGTTCGCCATTTCAGGTAATGGAGTTTCATCACCAATCATCGAAAATTGTATTTTCTCGAATTTTTACGAAAATTCTCTCTTTATGCAATCTGGTGCGGCACCGACGGTACAGTACTGTAACTTTTACAGCACTGCTGGCACCGTTCCGCCTAACGCGGGAAATACAACTGGCAACCCACTATTTGTCGATGTTGATCGCTTTGATTTTCGGTTACAGCCGGGTTCGCCCTGCATAAACGCTGGCAATCCCAGTACCCTGTCTAATGACACCGATGGCTCCCGCAACGATATGGGTGTTTTTGGAGGACCCAACGCAGCAGATGATGTGTTCACTAATGGTGCCCCACTCGTTCCCCGTGAATTCACCGCCATAGCTGGTAACGGAACAGTGACCCTCAACTGGGGCCCTCATGAGATTCTTGGCAACAGTGAGGACTTTTCCCACTACAAAATATATCGCACTTCACCTCAGGCAGCAAGTACAACCGAAGCCAGCACCGAGTTTTCAGACATAAACCTCACCAATGGGGTGACATATTCTTACGCTATTGCCGCCGTCGATACACTCGGCAATGAAAGTGATCTATCAAGAGTATTGATGGTTACTCCTCACGAATCGGTGACTATGTCTTTCGAGGTCAATGCGGCTGGTGGTGCTGACTACACGAGGATACAAGATGCAATTGACGCCGCCGAAGCCGGTGATACCATCTTCGTCAGGTCAGGTCGCTACTTTGAAAACCTGCAAATGAAAAGCGGAATCAGCTTGATAGGCGCTGGCCCAAGTACAACCGTCATTGACGGAGGCGGGATCAACAGCACAATAATTGGCGCAGCCCATTCTCTGATAACAGGATTTACTATTCAGAATGGAAAGGCTCAGAGAGGTGGGGGGATACTTTGCGTGGGGAATGCAATGAAGATTGTTGGCAACAGAATTACCAGGAATAGAGCAACCTATTATGGTGGCGCGGGTATGGATACAGGTCAGAACGGAGGACCGCATCAAATACACAATAACGTGATTGACAATAACTGGTGCGACACATCCTCTTCGGCATGGGCAGGAGGAATCTCGAGTTTTGATGCCTCGGACATCATTAACAACACCATTTATAACAACTATTGTCCTAATGCTGGCGGAGGGATTGGTATTCATTCAATGGGGCGGCCACAGCCCAATATCCAGAACAATGTGATCTCAAATAACTCTGCTGTTCTGGGCGGAGGCATCTATGGATACAGCTATCTACAGACGAACTACAACGATGTGTACAACAATGATGGAGGTAACTTTGGAGGGTATGGTTTTGATCCGGGCACAGGTGATATAGATGTGGATCCTTTGTTGATGGAAGGGTCGGGACATGATTTTCGTTTGCAACCAAGCTCCACCTGTATAGATGCGGGAAATCCAGATGCGCTATTTTATGACCACATGTTTCCGCCGTCACAGGGCACTGCACGTAATGACATAGGAGCATTTGGCGGACCTTTGGCTGTCGATTGGGGTGAAAGCTACGGGAATACACCCGTCGGTCAGGATGTTGTAGTTATCCTTTCGGGTAGTCTGTCTGTTTCTTTTGCAAATGTTTTGGTAGAAGGGTTCACAGGCGCCGTTCTTTCCGACCAAGGCCCAGCTCTTTCAGACCTTTATACTGCTCTTCCGGAAGACTCTCCTCAGTTCTTAGATTTTCTATCTGACGCGACATTTGAAGGCCAGGTCGAGATTTGCATCACCTACGATGATGCCAATATCGGAGACAGTGAGGCAGATCTTCTTTTCCTGCATTACGTATCCGTGGATACTGGATGGGTGAATGCAACCAGTACTCTTGATACTGCGTTGAATACAATCTGCTGTGTTGTGAGTTCGCTTTCGCCATTTGTTTTGGCTCGACCGGGTAGTGCAACTTCGATTGTTACTACGGTCGATTTGACCGTGCCGAAAAAGTTTGGGTTAAGCCAGAACTATCCCAACCCATTCAACCCGGTCACGGTTATCGAGTTTGGATTGCCTTCAGCTGCTACTGTTAAGCTGGATATTTTCAACATCCTCGGTCGTCGTGTCGATCGTTTGGTTAACGAGCAGTTGTCCGCCGGGTATCATCAGGTGTTCTGGGATGCAAGTCAGAAAGCTAGCGGTGTCTATTTCTATCGTCTTGAAGCAGGTGATTTTGTTGAGACAAAGAAAATGCTGTTATTAAAGTAAATACCGGGGGATGCTCACGCGCCGACCGAAAGGCTGTGTCTGACACGGTCAATTGGGTCGGTTGGCAGGCGGATTTTGTCCGCTGTGAGTCCGGAAGCGCCCGGTGGCGGTTTTGTCCGTCACCGGGTTTTACTTTTGTGGTCTCATTCTTGATATGTTTGGCAGATCTGTAATCTCTAATATCTTAGCTGGCACCAAGTCATTCTTTTGGAATGAAATAGGTAATGGTGGTCTATTTTAGACTATTGGGATGTTTGTTTATTTCTTGACAGAAATTCAACATTCGTTATCTATATACTGTAGATGGCAAAGGTTTGCCAGGGAACTTACAACGATACATACAGCCGACAAAACGAAACACATAAATTGAGTAATGTCTGTTCGTAACAATGCGGACAACTACAAGCTGTGGAGGAATGCAGGTATGGCAAGAATCACTTGGCGCAACTTATTAACTGCGACTTTGGGAATGGCTGTTCTGGCCGTTGGCCCGCTGGCAGTTTTGACCGAAGCGGCTCCCAATGCGCTGGTTCATCCGGGTGGTGTACCAGGCGCAGAGCAGATGAATTCTTCGGTAGCCTGGAGTGAAATAACTCCGGGAGAAATCTATTCGGTCTATACCGAATTTGTTGGTCCCGGTCCAGTCGGGCAACTTATCGGTCACTCTTCTTCTGCCGGTGCGGGTGCGCCCGGAACCTGGGGATACCTGGGAGCGGTGGCTCCAACACCGCCGTATGTGTCGGAGTGGAATCCGACAATCTCGGCCTCACCTGGAGGCCTGATTTACTATGCTGCTGCTGCCCATGGTGCAGCTTCCTGGCCGCCGTATGGCGCAGCCAGCGGTATTGTGATGAACGCCACCCCGGGCGGCGGTGTGGCATTTGCGGGACCTTCACCGACCGGGCCCATCATGGTTGGTGTTCCCGGAGCGACCTGGTTGGATTTTCCCAAAGTAAAAGTTGATGATATCTCCGGCCTTCCTTTTCCGTTTATGGGAGCAACCCATACAGCCTGGGTTGAGTATGTAGAAGGGGGAGACGGTGACCCGAACTTCGATGCCAACATGTTCAATGATCCGGCCGATGTTTTTAATATTTGGTACACCTATTCTCACGATCCGGCAGTCGGACCGCCATTTGCATTTCCGGCCTTCCACCCGCCGGTTCTGTTGACGGTGGCATCTATGCCGGTATTGCCGGCGGCACATCAAGCTTCACGACCTGCGGTCGAGGTCTGCGGACCGGCCGGGACGCTTGTTATTCCACCGGGAGGTGTATGGGTTGCGTGGATGGATGCAGGCGGTATCTGGCTGGATGCCGATCCGGCTCCTGCTGTTACAGTACCACCGCTGTTTGGTGCTTTGACCGGTGGTGCTGGACCGTTCCCCTTTCCATTTCCAGTAGTATTTAACCCGCCTTTCCTTCCGGGCGGTCCGCCTGTAACAGCTTCCAGTTCTGTGGCTATTGCACATGACAACGGACCCGTCTGCCCTGGTGCGCTTCACGTAGTTTGGTCTGATTTCAGCTTGGGTGACGCCGACATCTGGATGGCCACAAGCCCGGACGGTGGGCTCACCTGGCCGATTCCCCCGGTACGCGTCAACCAGGATCCGGTAGGCATCGGTGCTGATCAATGGGCGCCATCGATATCCATCGATGTTGCCACGGGTGCAATCCATATATCATACTATGATCGCCGCCGTGCACCAACTATCGGTATTGAAACCTGGGCATCCACCAGTTTTGATTGTGGTGTGACCTGGTTTGACGGGTTGCTGTCAGATGCCGGTCCAGTACCGGCTATAACTACCCTTCCACCCGGTCCGCTTGCCCCCGGCGAATTGTATATAGGTGATTACCTCTCGTCTGATTGGCAGTCTCTCAACGGATTCGGATTCTCCTGGAATGACGGCCGCAACGGCGCTGATCAGGATATCATGTTCGATACCCGAATAGACCCGGATATGGATGGCGACAGTTGGCCGGCTTCGGTCGACTGCAACGATACCGATCCAACTGTTTATCCCGGTGCACCGGAACTGTGCGATGGTCAGGATAATGACTGCGATGGATCGATCCCGCCTACCGAGATTGATAATGATATTGACGGCTATGTCGAATGTTCCATCGATGCTGGTGGCTGGGATGGCCCACCGATAACCGGCGGCAATGATTGTAATGACGGCGATCCAACCGTCTTCCCCGGAGCGCCGGAACTGTGCGATGGTCAGGATAATGACTGCGATGGATCGATCCCGCCTACCGAAATTGATAACGATGGCGACGGCTATGTCGAATGTTCTATCGATGCTGGTGGTTGGGATGGCCCACCGATAATCGGCGGCAATGATTGCAACGACGGCGATCCAACGGTATATCTTGGCGCACCGGAACTGTGCGATGGTCAGGACAATGACTGTGACGGATCGATCCCGTTAACCGAAATCGATAATGATGGCGACGGCTATGTCGAATGTTCTATCGACGCCGGTGGTTGGGATGGTCCTCCGATAACCGGCGGCAATGATTGTAACGACGGCGACCCGACAATCTTCCCGGGTGCACCGGAACTGTGCGATGGTCAGGATAATGACTGCGATGGATCGATCCCGTTAACCGAAATCGATAATGATGGCGACGGCTATGTCGAATGTTCTATCGATGCCGGTGGCTGGGATGGTCCGCCGATTACAGGTGGGAATGATTGTGACGACAGCGATCCAACGGTATATCCTGGCGCTCCAGAATTGTGCGATGGTCAGGATAATGACTGCGACGGATCGATTCCTCCGACCGAAATTGATAATGATACTGACGGCTATGTCGAATGCACTATCGATGCCGGTGGTTGGGATGGTCCGCCTATAATCGGTGGCGACGATTGCGATGACACTAATCCTACGGTATATCCCGGCGCTCCAGAACTGTGCGATGGAATAGATAATAACTGCGACGGCATTATCGATTGCTATCTGCGTGGCGATGTCAACCATGATGTGTCGCTTGATATTACCGATCTGACCTTCCTTGTTGATTACTTCTTCGGCGGAGGTGCAGCGCCGCCTTGTCCGAAAGAAGCTGACGTTAATGGTGACAGCAACCTCGATATCTCCGATTTGACCTACCTGGTTGATTATCTGTTTGGAGGTGGACCGGCTCCGGTACCGTGCTGATCTGATTTAGTATTTGAGGGTTTTGCATATTGACCTTTTTTCGGGAGGCCGCAGCGGTTATGCTAACGGCCTCTCTGCATTTTGATCGGTTTCTTCCTGAACGGAGAAGTACGTTTTTCCTTGAGTTTAGCTTAGAAATCAGGTATTATTAAGATGAAAGAATTGCTATCGCATGCAGTAGTACGGCGACGGAGAATAGATGCTGCATCTCAACCATTCTTGTATACTATCACGGGCGGAACTGCCTGATGTGGATTATTCACAAAATTCAATGTTTGTCGTTGCGAGTCCCCATGGGGAGTTCGGCAATTTTGTGTAGCAAGACCGCCCGGTAAGCCGGGATCGCCGCGTCCTCCTTTGTCCGGCCTGTAATGACCAGGCATACGATGTGTTATAGCATAAGCAAGCTAAAGCCTAAGAATAATGCGGACTAAGCATTATGAAGGAGCAGCGTATGAGGTGATCCTTTTTTGGCTGGTAAGTTACTTTGCCGGCAAATTGCTGTGTCCGGGCAAGTGGCAAGTTCGAGAGGCTCAGTAACTCGCAGTTATCCAACAACATTTCAGAAGTAGACAATGAAAAGTAAGGAGGGATTTCTTGCAAAAGAGTAATATGATATATAACGGTTTGCTGGCGACAGCATTAGTGTTGGGGCTTGGTCTGGCGGTGATTGGTGCAGCCGTGGGAGACAAAGCGTCCAGCGTAAAACCAATCACATCGAAGATGCAACTTGGCCAGATCCAAGCATCGAAGTTTCATATCCTGACTGAAAGTGCAAAACAGGCTTTCGATGAGAAAGCTGCTTATGAGGCAGAAGAGGCTGTCCGGCTGGCAGAATTGATAGCGAAAAAGTCTGCTTCAACTGTTTACGTACCACCGTCTCCATCCGACCAACGGAGCACCGGTGATGACTGCTCTGATCCGATTGTTCTCAATCTCGGGTCGAGTGACCTGCCATATACTGACTTCGGGCAGACCACCTGTGGTCGAGGTAATAACTATAACAATACCTGTCTTGGTGATTGGGATGGCGGTGAGGACATCATCTATGAACTGAACTTGTCTGAGAACCTTGTGATAAACATTTCGCTTGACCCCAAGGGCGCAGTCTATTCAGGGTTTCTCCTTGATGCCACCTGTCCGGCTGATCCGAGCACATGTATCGCTATGAGCACCAGGCATAACAGTGATCCTCATGGCGTGACCAATATCAGTCTGACCGCCGGCACCTATTACATCATGGTCGATACCTGGCCACCCCCTAATTGTCTTCCGGATTTCGACTTGACGATTGAGGAATTCGTTATCAGCACTGGTGACGACTGCAACACCCCGGTGGTGGTTAAACTGCCGGATGATCTGACAGGCGGCCCGAACAATGATTCCTACATCGATGAAAACCATACCTGCGGAAGAGGCAACGATTACGATAATACTTGCCTTGAGGAAGAGTATAATTTCGATGGTGGTGAGGATATAATCTACAAGCTCGATGTCAGCACGACTGTCACAGTGGATATCTTTCTGGATCCGGGCACATCCAACTGGACCGGTATACTGATTGATGACAACTGTCCACCTGATGAGACCGGCTGCATTCAGTATTCCACTATTGGCACCGGGGCTCATGGCGTTTACGATGTTACTCTTGAACCGGGTATCTACTATATTATGGTTGATACCTGGCCTTCGCCAACCTGTATCCCGTTGTCTACTCTTACCATTCGGTCTGTCGATGATCGCCTGGAAAATGACGCCTGGGAGAACTGCATAGCGATCGACGACGTTGTCAATCTGGCTTTTTCTACCAAGCAGGCTACACCCGATGGTCCCGGGGGCTGCCTTACCTCGCCCACTATCTGGTACTGTTATACGTCCACCTGCACTGGCACTGCCATAATAAGCCTCTGCGGTTCCAGCTATAACACCAAACTGGCAGTGTGGGATGGCATAAGCCCGTACTACGACCCGATGTTGGGCTGCAATGATGCCTCCGACTCCTGCGGTGAACTCTCTCAGCAGTCTCAACTCGAGATCGAGGCTGTCGAGGGCAATACCTATCTAGTCGGGATTGGTGGTTGGGGTGACCACACCGGTGATGGCATTCTCAACATAACCTGTGCCACTCCGCCAGAGAACGACAATTGTGAGGATGTAACACCGGTTACACTGACCAACGGTGTGCCAGTGACCTTTACCGGTGATAACACCAATGCCTCACACCAGTGTGATTTATTCGAAGGCCCTCACACGTGGCATGCTTTCACGCTTGACACCACTATGAACGTAACGCTCGATTACTGCTCTACCGACCCTGCCTTCGGCAACGCCTGGCTGAATCTTGCAATTGGCTGCCCGTGTACCGGTATAAGCAGCACTGGTGAATTTGACGGGGAGACTTGCGGTGATGGCAACCTGACCATTACCTGGGAGGCTCTGGAAGTTGGCACCTATTATTACCCCGTTTTGCGTGGTGAGGGCGCTATAGGCCCTTACACTCTCCATGTTGTGGGTGAAGCGGTTGCTGTGTACTGCAGTGCCTCCGGTGGCTGCAATATCGAGTATATCAGCCGTGTCGTAGTTGGCAGTATCGACAACAGCTCTGGCTGTGACAACTATGGCGATTACACCAGCTTGTCCACTACAATGGAGGCGGGTTTGAGCTATCCGATCACGATTGAACTCGGTAGCGGGATATCCGGCGACATCGGTGTCGTCCGGGTTGACTGGAACCAGGATACTGTGTTTCAAATCAGCGAAGAGGTAGCCCTTGACGTCAGTACTGGCCAAGGTCCATATACGGGATTTATCATTCCGCCAGAGAACGCCATCAATGGTCCAACCCGGATGAGAATACGTCTTGGTTACAACTCCTACCCACTGCCATGTGGCGTGACCGCTGATGGCGAAGTAGAGGACTATACAATCAATGTTGAAGGCGGTGGTTGTTGTGTGCAGCGTGGCGACATCAACCATGACGGGTCGCTTGATATTACCGATCTGACCTTCCTTGTTGACTACTTTTTCAGCGGAGGTGCAGCACCACCTTGTCTGGAAGAAGCTGATGTTAACGGTGACGGTAATCTCGATATCTCCGATCTGACCTACCTGGTCGATTATCTGTTCGGAGGTGGCCCGGCTCCGGTACCATGCTGATCTGATTTAGTATTTAAGGGTCTTGCATACTGACCTTTTCTGGAGAGGCCGTTATCTTTTGGCAGCGGCCTCTTTTTAATTGGGCCTCTTATTGACAACCGGTCTATAATTTCTGTAGCTCCAGCCGAAAATTAGAATATATTGAAACTGTCCTTTCCGATTATAAGGCTGATGAAACCTATGCTGATGTTTAAACTAAGTAGCGAATCTTACCAAACGTCCCGAGTCCACTTGGACTCAAAAGTGGTGTACCGCAGGCCAACGGCATTTTGGAACTCAGTGCCTTGCGTTCTATTTTGCGTACTACTGGCGTTGGCTCTGTCTGCTGGCACACTGTCTGCCCAGGGGTCGATCTTTGGAGTAGTGACCAATTCAAACGCATCTACTCCGGGCGCGGGGGAAATACTCTTTGTCGGGTATCTTGATGATACCGATGAGGAGATTCGGGTAGAGTTCTGTGATGGAGCCGGATATGGTGCCGGTAACTGGTACGATGATTTTCAAAACTACCTGACCGAATCGCCCGGGAATCCCTGCGACTATATCTTCTACAATATTAGTAATGACGAGGGCTTCCATCTTTCCATCCCTATTCCCAACAACTCCTTCCAGCAAGAGGATGTACAGCTTTCCACGGTCAGTTGGCCTGTCGGAATTGCAAACTTCAGGGTACAAAGAACTTCCGACACCGAGGCGATTGTACGTTGGAGTTACGTTTCAGGGATGCGATATCATATCTATCGGCGCGAGGCGAGTTCCAACGGATCGTTTTTTCGGATCGACAATCCAACTGGTGATTTGGCCGATCCCGGCGTAAACGACAGCCTATATGTCGATACCGGTCTGCTCCCTGGAAGTGAATATGACTATCTTGCGATTGCCGAAGATAGTTTTGGAAACTGGTCGCCGCATTCTGATTTGATCACCGTCTCCGGATCCAGCTCTTGTTGCGTGATTCGAGGAGACATCAACCGGAGTGGCGGCGTAGATATCTCAGATTTGACTTACTTGATTTCATATATGTTTGAGGCTGGCCCTCCTCCAAACTGCGAGGAAGAAGCCGATCTTGACCTGAACGGACTGATCGACATAAGTGATCTTACCTACCTGATCGATTATATGTTTGTGGGAGGCGCTCCCCCGCCACCCTGTTAGAAAAAGACCGTTGTGTAGGCTACTGCCGACTAAGTAATATGTTGAT
>JAUXBO010000058.1 GCA_030619345.1 Candidatus Zixiibacteriota bacterium
ATATTGCGACGAAAACTCTAGAGTTACCAACAATACTATAGTTTCGAACAGTTCAGGCATCGGGCTTCTGGATACCCGCTGCTATGTCACTAACAATATAATTGCGGAATCGAACGGACATGGAATTGCTGTTCTGAGAATGGAGGACCTTGATAAGGTAACGTACAATGACTTTCACAACAATGTTCCGAATTTTAGATTCATCTCACAGGCTGTTTCAGGGGATGTAAGTAATATATCAGCCGATCCTCGTTTTGTATGTCCGGAATTGAAAAACTACAAGATTCTCTTTGATTCCCCATGCATCGACGCCGGACATCCTTCACTACTTTATCGCGACCCGGACGGAAGCATATCAGACATTGGCTCCCACTTCATAGGTGAAACTCACCCACCAATTCCAACAAACTTAATATTATCACCTACTATGGATTACCGTGAGAACATTACACTGACTGGTCAGCCGCAAGTAAGTTGGAATATCAGCAGTCAACCGCAAATACTCCAATCTGCATACCATTTTCTGGTTGTTAGTGACGGTGATACAATTTGGAATTCCGGCAGAATCTCATGCATCTCAAATCGGGTCGACTGGCAGGGCCCTGACTTACCATTTTGGAAGAATCTCAGACTCTATGTAAGGCTGGAAGGTGACGGTGATTGGGGTGAGTGGCAGTTAACGGACTTCAGGGTTAGAGGCCCCTCAGAGATAGCCATTCCAGATGACTTTTCAAGTATTCAGGATGCAATAGATATGGCAGTTGACGAGGATACATTGCAGTTTGGTCCTGGTATATTTTCCGAAAAGTTTGTCGTCCTGGACAAAAGCCTCAATTTCATTGGAGCTGAAAACAAGCACACGACCATGTTTGACTATTCCAATGACACAGCGTTCATACTAATTGGGATCGGTGGAGATGCCCACGTTAGAATCTCAAATGTGATGATCCAGAACGCGTTCGGCGAGGGCCACATTTCACGTGGAATATCTGTTGGTGATTCGGCCACAGTCCAGATTGACAACTGTTTCTTCAAAGATTGGTCTGGCTTTCGGATAGGGATTCTGGCAATGGACAATTCCAAGTTAGCCATTCTCGATTGTACATTCCGTTCGATGGACGTGTTATCCGTTATCCATGCGTACAGATCCCGGCCTACCGAAGATACTGTGTTGGTGTGCGATGGTAATATATTTGATGGAGGAACATCTCTCGTACACGTCACCTTTGAAAGAGCATCTGGAACAGTTGAAGGAAATACATTTTTCGGCGGCTCCACCGCTGTAGCAGCCAGTAGCACCATTCTAAACATTTATAATAATATTATATCTTCGATGAGCGGACCCGCATTAATAATAGGTTCCGCGACGTTCGTACTCGAATACAACGACTTTTGGCAATCATCAATCAGTGATTTGACGTTGAGTCAAGGAATTGGAAACATTGTAAGTGATCCGATGTTTGTCGATGCACTGAATTCCGACTTCAATCTCAAGCCCGGTTCACCCTGCATTGATGCCGGCCATCCAAACCCGATCTACAATGACCCAAACTACACTCGTAGCGATATGGGAGCATTCCCAGACCAACTGGCACGAGCAAAAATAAAGCCGGATACACTTCTCCGGGCAATGGCCAATTCGCTCAATGAAATAACTGGCACCGTGTTAATCGGCAACTTTCAGGACTTTGCGGAACACCAGGTAGATCTAAATTCGATAACTATCAACAATTCGGTACCGGTTACTAATCTCACAATTAATTTGCCAACGGACGGTATTACTTCAAAGACGCTTGCAGGTACATTCGACCTCAGGGAACTGGCGAAGTCAATCACGTTCAACACTACAACATACGATACGCTGATCAGTGTGTCCGGTCACACATATGATGGTTCCGTATTCCTCGCCTATGCATCGATGACGCTGTTCGGAAGACAGCTTACACGGCTATCTACTGAAAGCAAGCTGAACGAAGATGTTCTTCGATTAGTGAATCAACTCTTCTTGGGGTCAAACGACGATATTGGCGATGATCCGCCACTAGACTCGAATAATCCGCTGAATATCGTTGACCTCGTCAAAGCGGTAGAAAAAATGCTCCAGGAAGAAATGTAGCCCCCCCTACATCACCCACTGACAGAGAAGGGCGGCGAGGATTGCCGCCGGGTTACCAACCGCATAGCCAACCAGAGCCATTAGAATCGAAACCGGAACCAAAGCCGGATTGTGAAACGCAGCGACAATCGGTGCCGAAGCTGCCCCGCCAATATTGGCCGCCGATGAAATCGCGGCTGTATGTACATCAACTTTGAAAATCCGTGCCGCCGCTACCAAGAAAGCTCCGTGAATGAAAATCCAGACATAAGCACCAGCCAAGAACCAAAAGACCGACATACTCAAATCAGACAGATCCGCCTTGGCTCCCATGCGCGCCACAAACAGATAGACCAGCGCCATTGCCATCGCATGCGAGCCCGGTATCTTGCTCGCCCGTGTGAACGATAAACTGACGCCGATCACAGTTACGATAAGGATTTTGTACGTGCTGGTTGAAAAAACCGGAGGAACCTCGGGAATCATATTGGCCAGCCATGTCGCCAGTGCCGTTGCCGCGAAACCGTAAAAAGTAAGATAGAGAATATGCCGCATCTCCATCCTCCCTTTGTCTATCATCAGTTCCTTGGCCGCCGCCTTCATTTTTTCCATTCTCTCGTGCGACATGCCGGTGAATTTATTAAACCATGCAGCGTAATTCTTACTCGCCAGGAGAATTGGCAGCCAGACCAAGTAGACAGCGTTGTCAGCAATTACGGCATATCCAAAATCAAGCGAGGTTTCATCCAATTCGACTGCAGCCGCGATTGAAGCCATGTTAGCCGTACCGCCAATCCAACTCCCGGCCAGAGCCGCAAATCCTTTCCATGCATCCGGTCCCAAACCAGTCTTGACCAGCCATAACGATATCGGTGCCCCCACGACCACCCCGAGCGTTCCGAGCAGCATCACGAAAATACCCTTACCCATAACTTTAACTGTTGCCCGTAAGTCTACATTCAACAACATAATACATAAGAATACCGGCAAAATACTGGAGCCCATAAAATCGTATACTGGTGATTTTGCAGGGATAACTCCAGAGTTAGAGAGTGCGACCGGAACGAGATAGATGAAAAACAGTGGAGGTAAGTAATTGAAAACCTTCCAGCCAGTTTTTTTCTCAAGGTAAAAAAAGAATGAAGTAACGGCCGCCAGTGCTGCAAGGACTCCGGCTGGTGAAGAGATGATACTTTCCAAATCAGCGCTCCTGTGAGGATATTGAATTTCCTCGAATGTAACCTATTTGCTCCCAAATTTCAAACAGAAAGCCAGATTCCCGGTCGCCAGTCGGAGAGAATTCAACTATATTGCATCCAAATGAGTGTCCCCCGCCTAAAAGACGAATACTTCCTGGCCAAATGCTGCAACCCAGCCATAGACGACGAGATAATCGGCTACTATAGCTATGATAACCTGCTGAAAGTGCATCGGAAAGACTGCCCAAATCTGGCCAAGGCCGAGCCGGAAAGACTGGTCGCACTCGAATGGTCGGATATCCTCGCTGAGATTGGTTTTGAGCCGGATTCAGACTATGACCAGCTTGATGATACCGACTTCGCCATTCTAAAGCATCACCTTGAATACGATATCGACTACTCGCTCATGGTGGCCAAAATGCTGCCAATTCCCAAGCAGGAAGCCTTTGATCGGCACCGCAAGTTGCGCAACTGGAAACTACTTGAGCGTGTCGATGCGGTCATGGTTCGCTACCGCAAGGGGGTTGTCGACAACAAATGGATTAAACACCGTAATCACACCTACTTTCGCCTCACTCCCAAAGGGAGAAAGTACATCGAATATCGGGACCGCCAACCCGGCTAGGTGGTTAACCTGTCCATAACCTGAACCGAGACACGCCATAAAAAGGCTTGCGAGACACAACATTACAGACTAAAATCCGTATAACTGTGACAATGATAAGTACACATCAGAATAACTATAAAATGCTATGAAGGAGCCCCCATGCGCCGACTCTTATTTTTCTGCTTTGCGCTAATCCTCTCGCTCAGCTTCGTGACTGCTGACATCGCCAATGCCGGCCGCCGGGTCAAATTGCCAGGCCAGTCGTCATCCAAAGGTGAGTCAAACGGCGACAAATCAAAACCAAATGGCAAAAAGAAATCATTTAGTAAACTAACCAAGGACAAAGTCAAAACCGAGGGGTTCTTCACCTTCTATCAGGATACAACCGATAATAGTGTCTTGATGATGATTAAGCCCGACCAGATAGGCCCGGTCTATCTTTGCGGCATGTCCAGGACAGCGGCTGAAGGCGCTTATTTTGATGCCGGCGCTATGCAGGGATCGTTCCCATTCTTTTTTGAACGAGTCGGCAACAAGCTGATGATGATGGAAAAAAACGTCCGATTCAGGGCCGACACTTCTTCTACCCTGGCGCGGGCCATCCCCAAGGGCATCTCCGACCACCTGTTTGCAGCAACCAAAGTTCTGTCCAACGAGGATGATTCGGGAGCGTTCCTGGTCAACCCGGCTGACTTTTTTGTGCGGGACATTAACAACATCGGGTATTTTCTCGGTAAACGTGCACATACCGGACTCAGTTTCGATAAAGGCAACAGCTACTTCACCGAAATAAAGTCATTCCCATTCAACTCTGAACTTGAAGTCCGCGCCCATTTCAAAACGAACAATCCACTTCGCGCGCACACCATGCAGAATTCATACAGTATGTTCCATACCTATCACTATTCACTCTCGGCTCTTCCGGAATCTGATTTCACGCCTCGCATCGCCGATGACCGGGTTGGACACTTTCTGACCCTCTATCAGGATTACAGCAACCTGACCGATCCCGATGCTTATGTGCGCTATGTAGAGCGCTGGAACTTGAAGAAGAAGAATCCGGATGCCAGGGTGTCGGACCCGGTTGACCCGATTGTATTCTATGTCGACAACACCGTGCCGGAAGAATATCGTGACGCAGTTGCAGAAGGAATTGAATTCTGGAACTACGCGTTCGATGAATTGGGTTTTCGAAATGCTATCATAGCCAGGCAGATGTCCGACACGGCCGACTGGGATGCCGCGGACGTCCGTTATAACGTCGTCCAGTGGATCATAAATCCCGGGGCATCTTATGCAGTTGGACCAAGTCACTCGAATCCGTATACGGGCGAAATCTACGATGCCGACGTCAGGGTTAGTGTCGATTTCATTCGGCACATGTTCATGAATGCCGAGAATTTCATCGGTCCGGTCTCTCAGGACGGTATGCTGTTTGAAGAAGATGACCCGATGAAAGAGATGTTGGAGCATAACCCACGCTTTTGCAACTACGGTACCGAAGCGGCCAAGGAGGCTGCGTTTGGCCTGGCCTATATATCTTCCCTTGGAGATTTTGCCGACAAGGACAAAATGACCAAGGAATATATTCACGCTTATATCGTAGAATTGGTCGCACATGAGGTCGGTCATACTCTGGGCCTGCGCCACAATTTCAAGGCATCCACGATTTACACGCTTGACCAAATCAACGATCCTTCCTGGACCAAACAGAACGGTACTGTTGGTTCCATTATGGACTATGTCCCACCGAACATTGCTGGCAAAGGAAAGGAACAAGGCGAGTTCTACTGCTCGGTTCCGGGACCGTACGACAAGTGGGCAATAGAATACTCATACACTGATTTTGGCGATCTGTCTACCGAGGAGGAACTTCCTCTACTAAAAGAGATCGCCGACCGCTCTCCGGAGCACAACCTGATCTATGCCACCGACGAAGACGCCTACGGCCCGTCAGTCGACCCGACCTGCACCATGTTTGATCTGGGAGCCGATCCTATCGCCTATTGCGAACACAAGATTGGCCTGACCAAAGAACTCTGGACCAACGCTATCAAGCAGTTCGAAGAACCGGGTGAGCGTTATCAGAAAATCCGAACTGTGTTCGGATACGGTTGGCGTTCGTACATTGAGTCAGCGAGGCTTGCATCGAAATATATTGGCGGACTTTATCATAGTCGACATCATATCGGTGACGTAAACGGAAAGATTCCGTTTACACCGGTTCCGGCCGCTGAACAACGAAGGGCCATGCAATTCCTGGCCAAGAACATTTTCGCCGCCGATGCATTCGAGTTCTCTCCTGACCTATTGAACAAATTACAGCCGGAAAGATTCCCTGGATTCAACTATTCCTTTAGGTCAACTCAACTGGATTATCCTATTCACAACATAGTCCTGTATGTACAGAACAACGCCATCTGGACGTTATACAATACTCGAGTACTGGCCCGTCTGCGTGATAACCAGCTTCGTCTGAAGCCGGGCGAAGAGGGCTATACTATGACGGATATGTTCACCGACACTCGTCGCGCTATCTGGGGCGAAATCGTCGGCCCGAAAAATGTCAACTCGTGGCGACGCCAGTTGCAAATGTCACACCTGACCCGGTTGCTCGGGATTTTCCTGGGAAGCGCCGCCAACTATCCTTACGATGCGCGAGCATTGGCCGGAAACGATCTTGATATTATTGAAGGCGCCATTAAGAACGGTGTGAATTCTTCGGCCATCAATGTAGTCACCAAGGCTCATTTCAAGGAAGTGCTGCGCCAGATTAATGCCGCCAAAGGAGCCGACCGGGAATTCCTCGGAAGTACTTTCTAAAGATAGCATTAATAATTAGACTGCAATTATCAGGCGGGGACTCTGTCCCCGCCTTCTCATTGGAGGCAACGCCCAGATGGACAGTAAGCTAATTGAATTCCTGAATAGCCATGCGTCCTGTCGTAACTTCACGAGTCAAAAGATATCTCCCGAACAAGAACGGATCATCGTCACTACGGCTCAGAGATCACCAACTTCTTCCAATCTGCAAGCGTATTCAATCGTGGGTGTCAGAGAGCAAGCCACCAAAGTACGCCTTGCGAAACTGTGCGGCTCGCAAGATCATGTAGCTCAGTCATCACTTTTTCTTGTCTTTTGTGCGGACTTGTACCGTCTAAGTGCATTGAACAAAAGCCGTGGCTATAGCTTCACTGGCGAGTGGACAGAATTATTTATCGTTGCGACAGTCGATACCTCTCTTGCCGCCTGTCGAGCTCTCATGACCGCGCAAGCGATGGGAATGGGTGGGGTTATGGTGGGAGGTATTCGAAACGATCCGGAGGCGGTCTGCAAATTGCTCAACCTGCCAGAGTTTGTCTACCCGGTAATGGGCATGTCATTAGGCTTTCCAAACAAGAAGCCCAAAGTTAAGCCGCGGCTTCCGCTGCAGGCGGTTTATTTCAACGAGCGTTATATTCCCAGTCTATTTGAAGAGAGTATCAGCGAATATGACAGGACTATTGATTCTATTGGCTATCTCAAAGGGCGCGAAGTCAGGCCGGAAGACTATCCTGAGTTTCAAGGCGAGTATAGCTGGTCGGAGCATACGGCACGACAAATGTCAGGTGATAACCGCTCGGCTTCCGTACGAACACACATGCTGGAGTTTCTTAAATCAAGAGGCTTTCTACGCAAGTAATCATTCGGATGTTCCATCTTCCTTCGCCTCATAGAAATACTTGATATAGTTCCATGCATCGGCGGCTGTATCGGCATAAACAAAGAGGTTCAAATCTTCCTCATCAATTGTCCCCTCTTTAACCAACTTGTCAAAATTCATCACTTTGCGCCAGTACTTTTCTCCAAACAAAACAATCGGCAGTGGTGGTGTTTTCTGAGTCTGAACCAACGTCAGAGCTTCAAAGAGTTCATCCAGAGTACCATAACCTCCGGGGAATGCGACAAGCGCCTTTGCACGCAAAAAGAAGTGCATCTTACGCAATGCAAAATAATGAAACTGCAGACAGAGCTCGGGTGAAATATACGGATTCGGCGCCTGCTCCATTGGCAATGTGATGTTCAATCCGATAGATTTCGCTCCGATATCGCTGGCGCCACGATTGGCAGCTTCCATAATACCCGGTCCCCCACCGGTCACGATCACCCATTGATGATAGTCGAAACTTTGGCCTTCGGCTGACACCAAACGACCGAATTCTCTGGCTTCATCATAGTAGCCTGATTTAGCGAGTATTGACTTGGCGATCCGAAGCTTTTTCCTCAGTGCCTTGTCGTCGGGCTTGCGTTCTATCGCACGCTGCAACTTATTGACTTTTTTCTGAGCCTCTTTTGGTTCGATAATCCGCGTACCACCAAACACTACAATGGTCGACTCGATCTTGTGTCGCCTGAGTATCTGCTCCGGCTTGAGCAATTCCAACTGCAGCCGGATCGGTCGATTGTAGTCTTCCTCCAGAAAGTCGAGATCCTTGTACGCAATTCTATAGGCGGGCGATCTCTCCAAGAGGCCGAGTCTCTTTTCTCTATCCTTGCTGTTTCTGATTTTCTTTGCGCACATATTTTAGAATTCCTCTATAGTTCTATGGTCTGGTCCATCTCGGGCACCAGACATTTCCATCCTTTTTCGTTCCTAATCTGCTCCGCCATTGCTTCGGAGCGCGACTCTTCACCGTGAACGACAAACACCCGTGACGGGTTCAAGTTCTCTCGATCAAGCCAGTGAAGCAGTTCATAAGAGTCAGCATGACCCGAAAGTCCGGGCTGATGCACCACCTTCGCATTTACCTCTATCGGAGTCTTGTGGATTCTCACCGTTTTTTCCCCATCCGAGATTCTTCGGCCCAGGGTTCCTTCCGCCATGAATCCAACCAGTGCCAGAGTGGTCTGCGGATCGGGCAACCGATTAATCAGGTGGTGCAAAATTCTCCCTCCGGACAACATACCGGAAGCTGATATTATTATTCCAGGACCTTTTAGTTCATTCAGTTTTTTGGACGCCTTGCGTTTCCTGTGAAGAATGACATTCTTGCCCCCCACCGGACATTTCTCACCTCCCAGAAGATCCTTATTAACCGAATGATACTCAGAGTAGCGGCAGTAAATATCGGTTGCTTTGACCGCCATAGGTGAGTCAATATTAATGTCCATCTGCGGAATCTGTTTCTGTTTTATCAACACATTAATCATATAAATCAACTGCTGAGTTCTACCGACTGCAAAAGCAGGAAAAAGCAAAACCGACTTGCGGTCAACAACATCATTGAGAAGTTCGCTCATCTCATGAAACGTATCAGATGGCGGATGTACTTTCCCTCCGTACGTAGACTCACAAACAAGATAGTCAGTGACAGGTGGTGGTTGAGGATCGGATACCAGTGGTACTGCGTATCTCCCAATATCTCCCGAGAACAGTACCGAGCGCCGTAAATTACCATCATTGTGGACGATCTCGACTGAAGCGGCTCCGAGGATATGCCCGGCAATATAATATCTGAGTTTAAGTTCTTTTCCGAGTTCCACCCACTGACCGTATGAGACCGGTCTGAACATACTATTTACCAGTTTGGCGTCATCGGAAGTAAACAACGGCAAGGCCGGCTTGTGGCGCGTAATACCCTTTCGGTTACGGTATTCAGCGTCTTCTTCCTGGATTTTTGCGGAGTCGGCCAATAGTACTTTGGCCATATCAATAGTCGGAGCTGTGGCTAATATCTCCCCTTTGAACCCCAGGGCAACAAGTTTTGGCAAGTAACCGATATGATCAATGTGTGCGTGAGTTAGGATGACGGCATCGATTTCGGCAGGCTGGAACGGAAGTTCTTCCCAGTTTTTTCGGCGAATGTCACGCCTTCCTTGAAACATCCCACAATCGACCAGAAACTTTCGATCATTAATGGTTAGCAGATACTTGGAACCGGTCACAGTCTTTGCTGCGCCGTGAATGCCCAGGGTAATCAACTTGCGGCCACCAGTCGCTGCGAATCAGGTCCCATTCGATTCACACGGATACTTTCAAGTTGATCCGCACAACTATACCTTTTCAGTAAAGAACTCCTGGATTGATTGCTCTATTGGCACTCCCAGACAAATTCCCAACGAACGAGCCGTAGCCAGAACTGGGTGGTCGGGAGTGACTTTTCGTTGTTTTCCGGCCACGTCCTCAATCGGTACTGAGTCCATCTGGTTGTTCTGAAGAGCGACCATGCGACCGCTTTTTCCCTGAGCGACCAAATGGACGGCCTCGACACCAAACCGGGTTGCCAATATTCTATCAAACGCAGTTGGGGTCCCACCGCGTAATAGGTGACCGAGGATGGTAACTCGACACTCAATATTAGTCAGTCCTTCAATCTGGGCCGCTACCTGATGTGACACCCCCCCCAGTCTGATAGCATCCGGAGAATTCGCCACCGTTCGACTGACGACCATGTCGCCCCCCCTC
>JAUXBO010000113.1 GCA_030619345.1 Candidatus Zixiibacteriota bacterium
GTGCGAGAGTCGGTCGAGTTCTTTGCGTGCGACCTGCTCGGCTGCCTCTGGCATGGCGGCCTCTTCAATTTTTTCTTCAAATTCATCCAGGTCCGTCGATTCGTCCGTGTGCCCAAGTTCTTTCTTAATCGCTTTCATCTGTTCGCGGAGAATATAATCGCGCTGGGATTTCCCGAGTTCCGAAGCTGCCTTCTCTTGTATCATTTGAGAAAGCTCAAGAACTTCAATCTCTTTATTGAGAAGGCGATAGAGGCTTTGCATCCGACGCATCACATTGAGTTCCTGAAGGACTTCCTGTTTCTGGTCGGTTGCGATATTAAGGTTCGAGGCTACAAAATCGACCAGTTTGGAACCGGTATCCTGATTGATAGCTGAGATGTGGAATTCTTCGGTCAGGTAAGGTGCTAGCTCTGATAATTTTTCCGCGCTCTCCATAAGGTTGCGCTGCAGCGCTTCCTGTTTGACCGAGCCAGTCTCGACTTCCTCAACCTCTTCAACTTCGGCCGAGAGAAAGGGCGTTTCGGTTACAAATTTTTTGATGCGAATGCGTGACAGTCCTTGAATCAGAAAACGCACCGAGCCATCGGGGAAGCGAAGCATCTTGAGGATATTACCCGAGGTCCCAATTTCATACAGATCGTCAGCTCCGGGATTTTCCTGTTCCGGATCTTTTTGCAGAAACAGGCCAATCCGCGACCCTCGCATCAGGGCGTCATCAACCAGCCTGGTCTGGTCCGCCTTCTGAATCATCAACGGCACCACCAGATATGGAAACACAATCGTGCCTTTGAGCGGCAGAATCGATAAGACCTGCTCCGATCTGATTTCCTTTTCGGCTATTTCGTCTTTTGTATCTATCACTATTGCTCCGTTACGACTATTCACTGTCAGTTTCTACCATCTCTATAATATCGGCAGAATTGACATAATTAACAGCATTTGAGCTGTTTTTTTCGCATTCCGCTCACACGTTAAAGCGAAACAGGATCACATCCCCGTCACACACTCTGTATTCTTTCCCCTCCAGCCGTGATTTCCCGGCGGCTTTCAGGGCAGCGGGAGTTTTGTGCTCCATGTAGTCATCGAATGCGGTCACCTCGGCCCGAATGAATCCCCGCTCAATATCACTGTGAATCACACCGGCGGCTTTCTGAGCGACCGTTCCCCGGCGAATTGTCCAGGCACGAACTTCCGGATCACCCGCCGTCAGATACGAGATCAGCCCGAGCAATGCATATGATTTCTGAACTACTCGTTCTACAGCCGGAGACTTGATCCCCAACTCCGTCATAAACATCTCGCGTTCTTCATCATCCAGTGCGACTAGTTCCGCTTCCATTTTTCCGCACAGAGCGACCAGTTCACATTTTTCCGGTTTGACATGAGAGGCATACTTCTGTTCAATCTCTGCCGCAGATGCGATGTCATCTTCCGAAAGATTGAGAACTATCAACAGCGGCTTTTGAGTCAGAAAAGTATAGCCGCGAAGAGATTTCTCTTGTGATTCATCCAGATCAAGATCGATCAGAAGTTTCTCTGCTTCCAGCTGTGCGTAGCATTTTTTCAGTAGCTCAAGATCAGCAACCTCAGACTTATCTCCGGTCACTTTGATCTTCTTCTGTTTTTTATTGATGTTATTCTCAAGCACCGTCATGTCGGCCAGAATCATCTCATCAATCAGCACCTGTATGTCACCGGAGGGGTCCGAATCGGCGGAGAAAGCATCAATCACCATCATGAGCGCTTCCATAAACCGGATTTCCGGATTCAGTTCAAATTTGTCGGTCGCTTTCCCTTTGCCGGTAAAACCGGGCGCGTCCAGAAAATCGATTTCAGCGTAAGTAACCTTTTTCGGTTTGACGATTTCGGCCAGTTGGTCGACCCGGTCATCGGGGACTTTGATAATGGCCCGGTGTACGGCCTGCGAGAAGTCACCGACGGCTTCCTGCTGACCCGAGGCGGCGTTGAAAACGGTCGTCTTGCCGCTTTGCGGTTTTCCAATAATTCCAAGTTTCATAGGGAGCTAAAGGTAAGGGGTAGTCGATTGCTACGCAAGGATTAAGGGGTGAGAATCAGGATCAGTAGGGCAGGTCTGTCTTCAGTCTTCAGACCTGCCTTTATTCTTATAGTAAGTATTCGCCGGGTGGCCGGGTCAAACTTGTTTGGCCCGGATTCCAAGTTAAGTAGGGCAGAACCCTTTAGTGGTTCTGCCAATTGTATTCGGCGGAACTGCTAAAGAGTTCCGCCCTACTCGACTAACCTACTTCTTGACCAACGAGCGCAGCACTTTCAGATTTTCGATGTCTTCCAGCAGTTCTTCTTCCTTGGGTGTCTCGAGGATCAGAGGGACTTTCTTAAGGCGTTTGTCGTTGACAATGTTGCGGAATGCATCGATACCAATAAACCCCTTGCCGATATGTTCGTGGCGATCTTTCCGGGAGCCAAACTCCCGTTTGCTGTCATTCATATGAATTATGCGAAGACGGTCAAATCCGATAATATCATCGAACATTTTCATAGTTACTTTGTAATCTTTGGGATCGGAGATCGGATAGCCCGCCGCAAAAACATGACAGGTATCCAGACAGACGCCCAAATATTCGTCCGCCTCTACCCTGTCAATGATATACGCCAATTGCTCAAACGTATAACCGAGATTGCTTCCCTGCCCGGCCGTCGTCTCCAGCAGCAGCGTCACATGGTTCTCTTTCAGTTCCGTCAGGAGCTTGCTGACATTGGCCGCTATTCTATCAAGCCCCGCCTCTTCACCACTGCCAACATGGGAACCGGGATGCATAACCAGGTTAGGAATCTTCAAAAGTTCACAACGCTCCATCTCTTCCTTGAGGGCATTGTATGATTTTTCATTGAGAGCCGGATCGGGCGAGGCGATATTTATCAGGTAAGCGGTATGCGAAGTTGATACCGTGACCCCGGTCTCTTCAATTGCGGCAAAGTACTTGTCCAATTCAGAGGCGCTAAGCGCCTTGGCACGCCATTGTGAGTTGGATTTATTGAACATCTGGATCGTGTCGCAGGTCGCTTTTTTGCCACGTTCGGGAGCGTTATAAACACCGCCGGCAATTGATTCATGAGCGCCAAAGATCATATTATTCCCTATCCGATTACTACTGTTGTTGTTAGCCTGTAAGTTAGGTGGTCATACCCCCAAGAACAACGGCAAACCATCCGAAGTTCGCGCTTTCTTAGCAAAATTGGTAGTAGGTCGAGACCTTTATGGTCCCGACAATTCTTACCTGCCCTGAGAAGCAGGAGTAGGTCGAAATCCCCTTGCGGGTTTCGACAATAAATAGGATTCCCCATTTTCACTGACAGCCTCTGTCAGTGACCCTCAATACATTGGGAGTGAAAGGAGAACAGAATTATGGTACTGGATAAAGAAAGATCGATTCTCTTAGGTGACAGCAGCGTCACGATCATCAATGTCCTTGAACTGCTGTCGAAAGGCAGTTCCTATGACGCAATTATCAAGGCGAACCCGGAGTTAACCTACGCCGATATTATGGCCGCCACCGGACACGCAGCCCGGCTGATAAGCGAGCATTTGATTGTTGAAAACGAGGTGCGGGTGGGAGCACAGATCAAACTGGTAGTGGCCAATCGCAAGCTGATTGATCTGGAAAAAGTCCGCAAAGAGCATCCCCGAGCCTATGAACCCTGGGCCGATGACGAACAGAACAGATTGGTGAGCATGTTCAAAGCGAGAGAAAGCAGAGGGAGTATTTCAAAAGCACTGGGCCGGAACGTGGGGGCTATTGAAGCAAGGTTAGTGAAACTGGGGTTGATGGAGAGAAAGACGAAGTCAGGTTGATTTCTCCGTTCGACGCCGCTTTCGGGTACAAGTCATGCTGAGCCTGTCGAAGCATGTTCTTTCGTTCCGAAGAAACCACCCTTCGACAAGCTCAGGGTGACTTAGATTTGTGTGGAGAGTGGCTCACCACTTGTGGTGGGGTTTGGTTTGAAAGATTCCGTCAGAGAAGTATAAACCCACCTGTTAGGTGGGGTACAAAGATTTCCCTTCGACAATTGTCTATTTATTTACAAAGAGATCACTGCTTCGACTTCAATCTCAACCAGCCAATCATCGCGGACAAGGCCGGACACTACGAGCATCGTTGCGGCCGGTTTGATATCACGGAAAAACTCCCCGTGCGCCCGTCCGACCTCCTCCCACTTCGAGACATCGGTCAGATACATACGGGTGCGGACAACATCGCCAAGCGACCCGCCCGCATCTTCAATGGCTTTCTTGATGATTTCAAGACAGCGAATCACCTGACCGTATGCATCCCCCGGCGCGGCCGTGGAACCATCTTCGGCAATTGGTCCGGTCCCGGAGACGATAATGCGATTGTCGATTCGGACCGCGCGTGAAAAACCGATCTGGTTTTCGTATGGCGACCCGGACGAGATTAGTTTTTTATTCATCGCACTATTGTCCGCTATGTTCCAGGTGGCGGCGGCGGCGCGATGTTGCGCTTGCCCTCCAGAATCGCGATAGACTCATCGTTCGGAAGAACCCAGATGCCATAAATGCCAACGGCTGTCCCGAACGGAAGGTTTATCAAGTTCAAAAAGCTGAGAATCAGTACCAGAATTCGTGACCAGTGGTATCTCTTCAGGAGACCATAGCCGCCGAGCAATCCCGGCAGTGAGAGAATAGCTATGAACATCGCAATCGCCAGCCCCAATCCACCCAGGAAGGCAAGAGATCCGGCATCCTCACTGGCCATGCCGACACCGGCCAAACTGACAAAGGTCACCAGCGCCCCGAACAGTCCCATGACTCCGAGCACGATGTAGAGTATTCCCAAAATCTGAATATGTTTTTCCATGCGCTCCTCCTGTAAGCTAATTGTCGAAACCGCAGGGGTTTCGACCTACTTGAGATTCAAAGACAATATTTTTATCTCGGTCATGTCCTCAATAGCGTACTTGACACCCTCGCGGCCAAAACCGGAATCTTTCATACCACCATAAGGTTGGTGATCCACGCGATAAGTCGGGATGTCGTTTATGATAATACCACCCGCTTCGATATTCTTAAAAGCATAAAATACATCTTTGAGGCGATTGGTAAAAACGCCCGCCTGGAGACCATACTCCGAGTTGTTAACTTCGTCGATCACCTTCTTGAAATCACGATATTTGAACAGTACCGCGAGCGGTGCAAACGCTTCCTGGGAACAGACCGCCATTGATTGTTTTGTGTTAGTCAGCAAAGTCGGCCACATGAGAGCGCCTTTGGATTTACCACCCGTGACAACTTTCGCTCCCTGGGCTTTGGCTTTGTTGACCATGGCCATGGCGTTGCGGCAGGCAGCCTCGGAAATCATCGCACCGATATCGGTTTTTGGATCGAGAGGGTTACCTACTTTGAGCTTGCCGATTTTAGACTTGAACAGTTTCAGGAATTTATCATGGATTTTCTCGTGCAGGAATATCCGCTGAACCGAGATACAGGACTGCCCCGCCGAAGCAAAAGCGCCATACAGCACTCGGGTGGCGGCAAATTCGATATCAGCATCATCGGCAACCACAACTCCGGCGTTTCCGCCGAGTTCGAGGACGACCTTCTTTTTTCCACAATTCTGTTTGATCCACCAGCCGACCTGCGAAGAACCGGTAAAGGTGACTACTTTCACTCGGTCGTCTTTAAGCAACGGGGTCGAATCTTTGGACGATCCGGGCAGGACCGAGACCGCTCCCCTGGGGTGGTCGGTCTTATCAATTAGTTCCGCCAATAAAAGCGCCGAGAGTGGTGTACTGCTGGCTGGTTTGAGAACGATTGTACTTCCCGAAGCAATCGCCGGAGCGATTTTGTGGGCAACCAGATTGAGCGGGAAATTAAAAGGAGAAATTCCGGCCACGACACCGAGCGGGAACCTTCGGATCAAACCCTGTCTTTCCTCACTGCCCGGGTTCCAATCCAGATCAATTATTTCTCCACCCATCCGCTTTGATTCCTCGGCGGCACAGCGGAAAACACCGACCGCACGAGTTACTTCAAGCTTTGCATCTTTGTAGGATTTGCCCAACTCGGATGACATCGTGCGCGTGAACTTCTCGATATTTTTTTCCATCATAGAAGCCACTGCCAGACAGGTCTGCTCACGATGGTATGACGGAAGTTTACGCGTTTCTGCGAAAGCCTTATGAGCAACATCGATTGCTTTGGTGTAGTCTTCTTTGCCTGCCGTTGATACCGTCGCAACCAGATGGCCGGTGTAAGGCGAGCGGACTTCCATCTTGTTGCGCCGGGCTACCCATTTGCCACCGAGATACATTTTATATGTCTTAGCCATTACATTCCTCCATGCTCTCCCGTCCAATCGTTGAAGGGTGATCAATGCTGTTTTGAGTATAACCAAATACTATTCACCCATAAACAAAATTATGGATCAGTGGTTTCCCCGTTTTGAGGTTAGACATACCGGGCAATTCTGCCTGTACATTTAAGGCTCATAGCCCTAGCCGACAGAGCTTCTGAGATGGCGGTTTGTTCCCATAGATGACTATGGGCCTATTCCCATATATTGGCGAAAATGAACTACAGGAAACTCTCCAATAGTATTGATCTCGGCCCGCCGGAACCTTTCCACTCTCAGGTCCTCCGACTTAAGTAAGTGTAACATAAGAACTTAACCTCATCAAAACTGACCTCCGCAGAGAATTGGCTGAACGGCACAAATGTTGATGTTTCAACTCTTGAAAATAAGTAAGAGGTACATTAAATGAAATTAATCGGATTAATTAACAGCCGAGGATTCACTCTTCTGGAAGTAATGATATCGATGATCATCCTCGGTATGGCCCTGCTGGTTCTCCTGAATATGGGTATGGTGGCTTTGGACGGCAACGACTGGTCTAATAAGACAACCACATCCACACAGACAACCCAGCAGAAATTGGAACATCTCCGGGCCAATATCGCCAATGCCACTCCCGGCAGCGACACGATCCGCGGGATGGAGCGCTCGTGGGACATACGCCAAGCCGGGAAATTCCTTCGTGAAGTTATTGTTGCCACTCGTTGGGAAGATGTGCGCGGAATAATTCATAACGATTCAATGACGGCTTACGTCAGAACCGATTCCATTTAGAGGTTGAACATGACTAATTTTCAGAATAAGCGACTAAATGAAAGAGGTTACTCGTTCTTAGAGGTCCTGATCGCTCTGACCATTGTCGGAGTGGTAACGACTTCTATCTTCAGCCTCTACATCCGTCAGCACAAGAATTACATGATTCAGGAAGACATAACCGATATTCAGCAGAACGCTCGGGCCTCAATCGATGAATTGGCCCGCCACATTCGGATGGCCGGTAACGACCTGCCATACAGTCTTGATGCCATTCTGGCCAGTAATACCGATCCGGACACAATCACGCTGACCTACCGTGCGGAAAACTGTGACACATATTTGTCAGCCGCCATGCCGAATCCTTCAGCCGAGCTAAAATGCGCCACCGATGTGTCATGTTTTTACGACGGTCAGTGGGTGTACATTTTCGAACCTGACTCGGGCGGTGGCGAGTGGTCTGAGATCACTCATGTCCAAACCGCTGCAAAGCACATCCAGCAC
>JAUXBO010000293.1 GCA_030619345.1 Candidatus Zixiibacteriota bacterium
ATCCTCAGATGGAGCATCCTCAGATGGAGCATCCTCGGCAGGAGCAGCTTCCTTAGCAGCCTTAGCTGCTTTGGCTTCTTCAGCCGCTTTTGCTTCGGCCGCTTTGGCTTCTTCAGCCGCTTTAGCCTCGGCAACTTTAGCATCAGCCGCAGCCAGCACAGCCTTTTTCATCTGACGCGTCTTTTTGGTCCGCTCGGTAATAGTCGTTTTCAGTTCTATAGCGGAAACATCTTCGCCTTTTTTGGCCTTCTGATATTTCTCGTTAAATCCAACCTGAGTCAAGAGCGACTTTACAGTGTGACTCGGAATTGCGCCTTCATTAAGCCACTTAGACAGTTTGTCTTCGTGAATCTTGACTACAGCCGGTTTCAGGATTGGGTCGTAGGTTCCGAGGACTTCTAGGAATCGACCATCTCTCGCTCGACGCGAGTCTGCCGCTACTATTCTGTAAAAAGCGCGCTTCTTTGTGCCCATGCGGCGAAGTCTGATGTGTACAGCCAAAAGGTAAAACCTCCTTTGCGTCTTCTTAAAAGGGCATCATCCCTTTAGGAAGACCTTTCATTTTCATTCTATTCATATTATTAAACATCTTTTGCATAGCGGCGAACTGCTTGAGCAGTTGATTGATGGCCTGAATCGAGTTTCCCGATCCGGCGGCAATCCGCCTCTTACGAGAACCATCAAGAATTTTCGGATTGCGACGTTCCTCGATAGTCATCGACTGTATTATGGCCAGCATCCGATTCACGTCTTTTTCGTTCACCTGGACATTCTTGAGCGCCTTACCCGCTCCGGGGATCATACCGAGGAGTGAATCAAGCGGTCCCATCTTCCGCACCTGCTGCATCTGTTCCAGAAAATCCTCGAAATCGAATTGCGACTTGAGAATCTTCTCTTTCATCTTTTCGGCTTTCTCAAGGTCGATAGTCTCTTCGGCCTTTTCTACCAGCGAGATGATATCTCCCATGCCGAGGATGCGTGAAGCAAGTCTATCGGGATGGAACGGTTCAAGATCGGATAGTTTTTCGCCAACCGAAGCCATCTTTATCGGACAACCGGTGACCTGCCTGATTGAGAGCGCCGCACCACCACGGGCGTCGCCGTCGAGCTTGGAGAGAACGACTCCGGTAATGTCCAAACGGTCATGGAATTCACGTGCTACATTGACCGCATCCTGGCCAGTCATGCTGTCGGCGACCAAAAGCAATTCATCCGGGTTCGTCAGTGATTTGATTTCTTCGAGTTCCTTCATCAACTCATCGTCGACATGCAACCTGCCGGCCGTATCGAGAATCACCAGATCGATAAAATTCTTAGAGGCATACTTGACTGCTTCGGCACAGATCTGCTGTGGTTTTTTTCCTTCCAGATGGAAATGTTCAACGCTGATTGAGTCGGCCAGAACTTTGAGCTGCTTGACAGCTGCCGGACGATAGATGTCAGCTGCCACAACCATCGGCTTTTTATTCTTACGCTTAGCCTGTAACGCCAGTTTTCCCGCCAGAGTTGTCTTACCGGAACCTTGAAGTCCGCAAACCATGTAGACAGTGGGTGATTTGTCAATCGGAGCCATTGGCTCGGCCTGTCCGCCGAGCAAAGTGACCAGTTCGTCATGAACGATTTTTATTATCTGTTGGCCGGGCTCGATAGATTTGAGAACTTCATCACCGATCGCTTTTTCCTGCACCGACTTTACAAAGTCACGCGCGACTTTGTAATTCACGTCCGCTTCAAGCAGAGCCTGGCGAACTTCACGGAGTGAATCCTGGACGTTTTTCTCCGATAGCTTGCCGGCTCCCCGGAGCTTTTTGAAAACAACTTCTAACCTGTCAGACAGGGCATCAAACATTTTTCAAATCCATATAAATAAACATACCGCTCCGTTACACTTCTGTCGTGAACCTCGAGATTGTTTGGAATCACCCTTAAGGTGTTAAACCATAATCGGTTCGACAAAAATGCCGGAGCATTTAACCAGAGCCCAATAATATAGCAAAAACCAACTTTCAGGCAAGAGATTAATGGCCCGAGCGGGTCGTTATCGGCTTCGCCCAGTACCCATAAGCGATTCCGTGATAAGAGGTTGGAAAATATAGTTATTATTTTAGGTGTTTGTCGAGGAATGCACGGCGATTCCGGTCGATTTCCACGTAGCTGCCGTCCTTGAGAGCGACGTGACTGCCCCCTTTGATGACCCGATATTCAAAGGGATTGCCCAGCCTCTTTGGACGAACATACATTCTTGTAGGTCAGAAGGATTGCCTGTCCTGAGCTTGCCGAAGGGACCTCATGATATTTATACTACTGTTTGAAAATGAGGTGGAATTGTCGGGACCATAAAGGTCCCGACATACAAGAAAAGTGGTAGTTGTCTCACATGGCTAATCAGAAGGCATTGGAAGAACTCACGGCGTATCTTGAAGAGTTGTTGGTCGGTTACAATGTAACGCGGCGGAAGATGTTTGGCTGTCCGGTATTTTTTGGTAACGACAATCTATTTGTTGGTGTCAACAAAGACTATATTTTCCTGCGCCTATCGGAAGCCGACCGGGAGCTATTCAAGGCGACCTATGATGAAGCCGAACACTTTAATCCGATGGGGGATGGTCCCGGGATGCGGGAGTATATGGTGCTACCGGATCATTTGTGTCGGGGCGAATCCGAAACCGGACCGTGGCTCAGTAAGTCTTACCAGTACGCATTGAGTCTGCCGCCGAAAAAGAAAAAGAAGCGGGCGAAAAAATAACGTATGGGTGGCCCACCATTTATGGTGGGTTTAGTATTAAGTATAACGTCAGCGAGTTATAAACCCACCCGTTGGGTGGGGTACTGATGAACGATCCGATATTTGGTACGCACCAAAGTGTC
>JAUXBO010000087.1 GCA_030619345.1 Candidatus Zixiibacteriota bacterium
GATTGATCCCGACCGGACCAATCCGGTTGACGCGGCCAATGCCGCCGAGGTGGCGGTTGAATGTGGGGTTGATGCTTTTCTGATTGGCAGTTCGTTTTCACTTGGAAATTCGTTTTCAGAAACCGTCAAGGCGATCAAAGAAGCCGCCTGTCAACCAACGATAATATTCCCCGGCTCTTTTGCACAGATAACTCCGCAAGCGGATGCAATTCTTTTTACGTCGCTAATTTCCGGGCGCAATCCTAACTACCTGATTGACGAGCAAGTTAAGGGCGCACCGATCATTAAGAAACACAACCTTGAAACAATCCCGACCGGCTATATGCTTATCGAGTCCGGCGCGTTGACTTCGGTTCAGTTCGTGTCCGGGACGCAACCAATCCCACGTAACAAAAATGATATTGCCTCGGCTCACGCCCTGGCTGCTCAGTACATGGGCATGAAAATGGTATATCTGGAGGCGGGTTCGGGCGCGGAAAAGCCGGTGCCGGTTGCTATGATTTCCGCAGTCTCCTCTTATATTGACATACCCGTCATGGTCGGCGGTGGACTGACGTCACCCCGTGCCTGTGTTGAACGGGTTGAGGCTGGAGCTTCGTTTGTGGTAGTTGGGAACTCTCTTGAAAGAAAGCAGGACAAGGCGTACCTTTTGGAATTGGCCGCAGCAGTTCACAGTAAGGAGATAGTAACCGTATGAATCGCGATGAAACGATGGCCCGACTCAAGATTCTGGCCGATGAAACCGCTATCCTTCGTAAATCCGGCATGGAGAGTCTGGCCGGAAAATTGATCGATACGGCAGCCGTAATATCGGGCGTGATTGGATCGGGAAATAAAATTCTGATCGCCGGTAACGGCGGGTCGGCGGCGGATGCATCCCACTTTGCCGGAGAGATGATTGTCCGTCTGTCTGCCGATAGAAACCGCCAGGCGCTGCCAGCCATTGCTCTTTCGACTGATCTGTCGGTCATTACCGCCGCAGCTAACGACTACGGATATGAGAATATTTTTGCTCGTCAGGTTGAAGGTCTGGGGCGCAAGGGTGACATGCTGATCGTGATCTCCACCTCGGGGAATTCGCCCAACCTTATAAGGGTTGTACAGATCGCCAAAGAAAGATCGCTTCTGACTCTCGGCCTTCTGGGCGGAGATGGCGGCCGTTTGGCTTCCATGGTCGATCAGGCTTTGATTATCCCGCATCCCTCGACGCAGAGAATTCAGGAAGAACAGATATTCTATATTCACTTGTTGGTTGAACTGATCGAAGCAGACCTGGTCTAAATGCCCTCAAATATTTCAGAGCGACTGCAGACGATTCTATCGGTGACGTTTGCGATCTTTGTGTTTGGTTCTACATTTTCCATTGCCCTGGCCCAGTCAGCGCTCGGTCTGAGTCTGGCGCTATTTCTGGCTATCATAATTGTCGACAAGTATAATCCGTTTGAACGACGTTTGGCACTGGTCTATGCAGCTATACTGGCTTACGTTACCTGGCTCTGGGTCGCTTCTATTTCGAATGAAAATACGATTGAATCGTTTAATGCCACGCGTGAAGAATGGCTTTTCCTTGCAATTCCAGTGGGAGTTTATCTTCTGGGCCGGACGGGTCCGCGAAAGCTGTTTATTCGGGCTTTGACCGCCGGGGTCATTCTGGTTTCGCTCTACGGCCTTGTCCAGCATTTCACCGGTATCGTTCTGCTAAAAGATCATCTGGCCGTCAAAGCGCCAGATTTTGGTTATTCGGTCTCCGGCCAGTTCTCGCATCGGCTGACATTCGGCAATTACTTTGGAATGGTCTCCGTGTTCCTTTTTTCAATGGCAATAGGCGTGAAGGGGCTTCGGAAAGATCGCGATCGCTTGTTCATGTTCCTCGCGGCCATGATGGGAATAGTCGTCACTTTGCTGTCATATAGTCGGGGCCCGATTATCTCGCTTGCCGGAGCGCTTTTGATTTCCGGGTTCATAGTCAGCAGACGAATGTTCAGGGTCGGTCTGCCGGTGCTGGGGGCAATTGTCGTTTCCCTGTTTGTTTTGCAACCGGGACTGTTTGGTGATTTTGAGGGGCGGATCAACCGTGACTTAAATGAAGAGTATTCAGGAAGTCGAATATATATCTGGAAGACTTCGGCCAGAATAATTGGAGATAATCCCTGGACGGGGGTCGGTCCGGCTAATTTCAAACAGGCGTATCTTGCCAAGATCCCGGCTGACATACCGCCGGTACGCCATCACTCCCATGCTCATAACGACCTCCTGAATTTCGCGGCCACATCGGGAATCCCGGGAAGCGCTTTTTGGCTGGCGCTATTTTTTGTCGTTGGAATAAAGCTGTTCTGGATGGGGAGATCACCTGCGGGCACTGACTTTCAGACCCTTATGTCCCGATCAGCCCTGTTAGCAACGCTCTTTTTTCTGGCGGCATCCATGACAGAGGCTGTTTTTGCTGATGAGGAAGTTCGGCAGGCCCTGATGTTTATCTGGGCGGCCGGTTTAGCGATTCCACCCTCCATTGGAACCGTAGGATTGACCAAGGGTAAAAATACTTGACAATGAATCTGTTAAGGGTTTCTTAGCACTGAGGATTTATGGCTGAAAAAACTAACAAAAAGAACGTAGCAAAATCGGATGATCTCTTCTGGCCATTCGGGACGAAAAATTACATCGCCTTTGGCGTGGCTATCTTAGTGATCGCAGTCGGCTACATACTATTGGGGCAGGGATCAATCACCGCCGCTCCGATACTGCTGGTGCTTGGCTACTGTGTGCTGATCCCGGTGGCTCTGGTGATAAAGAGTGACAGCAATAAATCTGACCTGAGTCCTACCGACGGTTGATACGCTCGCCTTACTGAATTTCCATTATCAGAAATCACGCAATCGACGACGCTGTGGTCTGTCTTGTGGGGAACTACCGTGTCAGACAGACTATAAGACAGGCACTTGCTGCAATTGTATCGCTAAGAGTTCTGGTAGTCTTCAACGAACCCACGGTAACGAGACAGCAGACTGTTAGTATCCTCTTTGGACATACTCTCAACGGTAATATTGAACGAGGCGGTCTGAACATCCGGAGTAACCAATACCCAGCCGGAGTCCTCAAAAATCCGGACGCCGTCGATTAACTGGCGCGGTTTGTTATCGGAGTCCGTGATCAGACGACGCATGACGGTTCCTTTTTTTGACCAGGGACAGGGGACGCTGAGGAAACTACGGTTATAGGTTTCATACTGCTCGCGCAGGCTGCTGATCGTGTCATTGGTTTTGGCCAACATTTCCAGTATCTTAACTGTCGCCAGCATAGCATCGGCGCCAATCTGGAATCCGGGGAAGATAAACCCACCGCGAGTGCCGCCCACAAAGTCGACCTCGCCCCGGCGCTGGATGTCAATCATCGAAAGATGCGTGTTGGCTATTCGTTTTACTTCAACACCATATTTCTCGCCGATTGCTTCAATTCCCATCGAAGCTGAGACCGGCACAGCCATTTTGGAGATTTGGTACGTGCGGCAGAAGAGATCGGTAACGATCAGCAACAGGACCTGGTTGTCAACGGGATATCCGGTCTCATCAACAATCGATAGTTTTTCGGCGGCCGGGTTGAGTAAGAACCCAACATCGGCATGTAGAGAATTCACTATCGAAGAAAGCTGAACGATGGCCTGCGAATGATCCTCAACCGATGCTGAGAATTTTCTTGGATTCAAACTGCCATTGAGTTCTATCGCGGAGATACCGAGATGCGAAAAAAGGGTTGGGAAAAGCTGGCTGGAAGATCCATTGGAATGATCGATCACGATCTTAAATCCGGCATCGCGGATTAGCTGGCTGTCAATACTATCCATAAACTCAGACCGATAGTCCTCTTCGATGCTCTGGGGAATGTCGAGGTGACCGATTTGATCCAACGTTGCTCGTTCAAAATCTTCACCAAAATACATTCGCTCAACTTTCTTGAGTTTGGAGGTCGGCATATCGACTCCGTTGCCATCAAAGAAAATCAAGTCGAGCAAACGGAAGTCTTCGGGATTATGGCGAATATATATCCCGGCGGCGTAGTCGCCCCGGCCAAGACAAAACCTGACGACTGGAACCGGCAGAGTTTCAAGGTCGGAGACATTGGTACCGGCGGCAAGCAGTCCTGAGATTAGCGCTCTTTTTAGCAGACGTGAGCCATCGGATGCATCTCGGCTAACGACTACTTCACTTTCTGTTCCCAGGAAGGCTCCAAACGCGGCCCCGACTTTCACGGCCATTTCCGGTGTCAATTCGGTCAACGCCAAACCGGTGACTTTTGAATTGGTGAATAGTTCCCGGTTCCACTTTTCTCCCCAAACCATTGAAGTCGACACAATGGCGCCGTTTTCTACCGTTTTGCCGGGCCAGATTTTGCAGTTGGCCTTGACCGTTGATGAATCTCCCAGAGTACATTCGTCGGATACAATGACGTTATCCATAAGCTGAACATTGTGCCCGAGATGCGATCCGCGGCAGACAATCGTCCGGGACATTACAGTTTCCCGGCCTATCACATTGTCCGACCAGATTACGGCATTTTTTATTTCGCTGCGTTCACCGATTCTGGTTCTGCTGCCTATGCTGCAATTGTGGAGGCGACAGCCAGCCTCAAGGTGAACATCGTCCCCCAAAATAACGCGCCCGGTAAGCTGCACCTCTTCGGCGATATGAACATTGTTACCGACATAAACTTCGTTCTCACCATCCACACGGGCCGTACCCTTAAAATCCAGATTGAGTGTTTTCTCAAAAATATCGACATGCACCAGATGGTATTCGTTGACATTACCGACGTCCTTCCAATAGCCGTCGGTAATTTTTCCGCACAGCGCCATATTCTCTTCAAGCATTTTGGGAAACAGGTTTTGTGAAAAATCAAAACTCTCCTCAAACGGAATAAGTTGGTGAGCCCGGGGTTCAAGGATATAGATACCGGTGTTAATAGTATCGGAGAAGGCCTCACCCCACGACGGTTTTTCAAGAAAGCGTACTATCCGGCCATCACTGTCAGTAATCACAATCCCATAGGCCAGCGGGTTATCCATGCGAGTGACCAGAATAGTCGCGTCGGCTTTTTTCTCATTATGCCAGTCTATCGCCTCAGAAAGATCAAAGTCTGTAACCAGATCACCGGAAATAATCAGAACCGGTTCGGTGCTATCGGCCAGGGCACAACGCACGGCTCCTGCTGTTCCAAAATCTTCTTCTGGCTGAACGTAGCTCATTTGGACACCGAATTTATCGCCATCGCCGAAATAATCTCGGATTTTATCCGGTTGGAAATAGAGCAGGGAGGTTATTTCGGTAATTCCATGTGAGGCCAGCAGCATCACGACTCGTTCCATCATTGGTACGTTGCCAATGGGAACCATAGGCTTGGGGAGGTTAATAGTCAGGGGCCGCAGTCTGGTGCCAAAGCCGCCGGCCATAATAATCGCTTTCATATCGTTCTCCGGCTGTAGGTCAGCCTTATTGTTTAAAGACAGTGGTCTGTTTAAGGTATCGGGTCACATCAGAAAAATCTTTGAACCCAATATAGTCAATATTATTTTTTTGACAGAATTGTTCAAGGTCTTTTTTGGCGAATATAATATCGGCCTCCTCGGTCGCACATGCATCTGAGTAGCCGTCGCCTATGAATATGACTTTCGCCTCGCCCGTTATCTCTTGCCGAAAGTCACGAATTCGCTGTGCTTTGCAATTGCCGCAACGGCGGCAGGGACCATTGTCATATGGAAATTCGATTGTCATTTTGTCCCCGTTGATAATCGCATGGTTGGCTTTCCAGGGCAGTTCCCCAAGCCCCTGCGCTGCAAGCAGTTTTTCGATATAAAAGTCGAGCCCATCTGATAGAATGGTCAGTTCAACCTCATTGGCGCGGCAGGTTTGCACAAATGAGCCGAAAGTAGGGTCTATTTCATGCTGCGTTAAGTATGCTTCCAATTGCTCGCTGGTGGCCGAAATCATCTCGGCTTCACGGGTCAAGCAGTCCCTGCTTGACATACGGCCGGACTTCCAATCGGGAATGAGTTCATCATTTTTGCCACCTGAAAAGTGATGAAAGAGATGGTAACCAACATCGCGAGTGCTAACGGTCCCATCAAAGTCAGTGAATATGACCTCTCTCACAATATCCAGAACCTCAAAACTACAGTTGAAAGCAGGACAACGCCCAGAAGATAACTGAGTAGACTGAATCGGTACAATCCGGCTTTGCGAAACTCTTGAGCAAATATGAATACACGCAGGAACGCCAGAATCAAGATTCCGACCACGCCCCAGTAAACCGCCGCTTGGGACGACCAGATTTTGCAAACGCTCAAAACCGTCAGCCCAATAAAATAAAGCGCAATCAGGTTGCGGCTGTAGCGTTGGTATCGAATTAACGATTTTGAGTCGAACATTATCTCTTTCAAAACAGCCTCATGATTGGTTCGTAGGAAAGTCTGAAGGCCAGATAAAGCATGACCACAAAAAAGATTATCTTCACGACCATCGGTTTGGCAATAGTTCCAAGAAAACCGCCTATTTTCCCACCAACCACGATTCCGGCAATGACCGGCGCCACTATCTGAAAATCTACCTGGTCATTCAGAAAATAGACTGCGGATGAAGCGGCAGCGGAAAAGCCGATCATGAGAGCCGAAGTACCCCGAGCGGTTGTCAAAGGCAATCCAATAATAAGATAGAGCATGGGAACTAAAATCACGCCGCCGCCGATGCCCAACAATCCAGCCAGAATACCGGTAAAAAACGCCAGAATCGTACAGATTATAAAATAACGTGTGCGGTTATCTTCGAAACTAAGCTTCTCGGCCTGCTTTCTTCCTTTCAAAAAAGAAAAAGCGGTATAGACCAACAAAACGGTGAATAGTAGGCGGCTGAAATCAGCTGGCACAACCTGGGCCAGATTGCTTCCGGTGATATTGCCCATGACCATAAAAACGGCCAGGAGAATCGCCAGTTCCATGTCGGCCATTCCCTTTTTGACATACTCATTGGAGGAACTCAGAGAATTGACAACTATCGCAGTTACAGAGACCGGCACGGCTGCCTTGAAATCGATCCCAGCCACAACGGTCAGGAACGGAACCATTATAATCCCGCCTCCCAACCCTAAGTAGCCACCAAGCAGACCGGCGGTAAGGCCGCAGGTCAGATAGAGCAGGGTCTCCATTAGTGACCACCTCCGCCAAGAAGTGAGGCAGCGTAATTGATAACCGGTTGTTCCGGCACAATAACCTGCCGATAGGCTTCGTATTCCCCTGCGCTTGACTGAATTGCCAGTTGTCGCAGTCGCCGAGAGAGGTAGGTCCGATTCCGATCCAACTCCGATAAGTCGTGTGCTTCTGACTTTTCCTTCCATTGACTGAGTCGCGATATAAACTTCTCTGACGATCCGGAAGTCTTCGCTAATTCCTGCAGGAAGGCGATTTCTTCACTGCTTTGTGATTCGTATTCAAAACCCTCTTGCTTGGCGTAAGCGATGAATTTATCTAACCAGTTATGCTCACTGTTATTGCCATCTGAAGAAGACGAAATTTCCTGCTTGTTTTCCTCTGCAAAACGGAACAAAAGCAGGGAGCGTTCCAGGTCATAAAAGGCCGGATGCCGATCCGAGAATTCAAACAAGTGATCCGGTGCCAGCCCCTGCCCGATCTCGTTTAGGACCGAGTCGAACTGGTTGAGATATAGAGAATCACCAACATAGTAGCGGGAGATTGTCAGCCGTAATCCGTCGCCGTCAGGGAAGCGCACAAAACCCTGAACCAGCCCCTTGCCGTAGGTGGTGTCGCCAACCAAAACTGCTCGTCCGGCCTGCTGGAGAGCCCCGGCCACAACTTCCGATGATGAAGCCGAGCCACGATCCACAATTACGGCCATCGGAAGGCCTTCAATCCGGTCAGGCTCAGAGGCAAAAAACTGCTGGTTCTCCCATCGTGAGCGACCGGTTGTGCCGACAATGCGAGTTCCGTCTTCAAGAAACAGGTCGGCAACTTTTCTCGCTTCACCAAACAGCCCACCCGGGTTCGATCTGAGATCGAGAATCATACCGCGTATTGATTTTTTGTTTTGGTTCGTGTAGAGTGAATCCAACGCGGCTTTGATATCTTCGGATGCGCCCGACTCAAAATCCAGTAGACGAATGTATATCATGCTGTCTGGCGTAATCCCGGCAAACGGAATGTGCAATAGAGGGATTCGTTCACGGGTGACCGACACCCGCAGGGTGTCTTTTATTGATGGCCTGATGATCACAAGCGAGACCTCGGTCCCTTCTTTGCCGCGCAGAAGACGGGTTGATTCGGAAGAATTCAGCCC
>JAUXBO010000254.1 GCA_030619345.1 Candidatus Zixiibacteriota bacterium
ACCCGGTGAGCATCACTTCGCCGTAGAGAAACTTGTCGATCACCACACGTCCATTCAAAACCGATAGCATAGGATTGTCGCCATATTCGTTAATCAGCATAATGACGACGAGCTTTCTTGAGAAGAAGCCGGGGAAATCATATTGTTTCGGCTCGGTATAAAAGACGTGCATAATTCTCGATGTTCCTTCTTCACTGCTTGCTTGTCCCTTAAACATCCCTTGTTCGTCAATGGACAGCTCGAACTGGAAATTCAAATGTTCAATTCCTCCCTCGCTGATGAAGGACCCGGTGCCTTTTCCTTCCCACGTAAAAGGCGGCTCCACGTCTTGAGCCATGCAGGGCATTCCCATCATCACGGCGACAACAAATGCCAGAACAAGTTTCTTTCTCGAGTGTTTCATAATTGTTCTCCTAAATTTGAATCAATATTGAATCGGCATTACACGTTTATAGTTCGGGCGGTGAGCCGATGATGGCGTACTCGTCGAATACGGCATGCATAATGGTCGTTCGGCTGTTCGTCGTGTAGATGATGTGGATCTTGCCGTCACGGGTCTCAATGGCATAGGGATAGGCGAAGGAATTGTCGCCGCCCGCAATATCGCGCCGATAGGGATAGGTCTTGTCGTCGTCCGTCGACACAGCCACGGTCAGCGGCGTGCGATCGTTCATGCTATCGTTGTAGACCAGCAGCAGATGGCCGTTGCGTAGCTTGATGAAATCAACAGCGGAGTTGGGATTGAGGAATTTCGTCTCGACCGCGTCACTCCACGTGTAGCCGCCGTCCCGGGACACGCAGCGCAACATGTAGCCGCGGTCGGTAGGCAGGAAATCGCCGCCCCGACGGATATAGGCGATGAGATAATTGTCAGTAAGCTGGACAACCTGGGCTTGCAGATTGCCCATGGGCGATTTGACCCGGTTGGTTTCGGTCCATACCTTCGTCTTCGGGTTGTAACGCATGAAGTAGGAACAGGTCGTGGACGCCGTTTTCTCCCGGTCTTCGCCGGTCTCGTAGTACATGGGCAGGAGATAGTCGCCGTTGTTCAGGACGATGGGCTGGCCCCGAACCATGGTTCCTTCTTCGAAGTTGAGCATGAACGAATCCGACCAGGTTTGGGCACCATCGTCAGAGATCTTCCCCTTGACTCGCGCATTGGACCAGCTTTCGCCATACCGGTTGACGTAGAAGAGCCACACCCGGCCGTCGGGCGCCTGCCACACCACGGAATTTCCTTCGCCTCGGTCAGGCGTATTCGCGATTGTCTCGGGTTCAGTCCATTGGGTTTCGCCCACTTTGAGGCGGGAGCCGTACACGGCGGTGTCGTCGCCATATTCGCCCGAACCGCCGTAGTAGGCAATATAAAGGTCCCCGTTGGTAAGTTGCGTCATGGACGCGGGATGCTTGTATTGGCCCGGGTGTTCAGGGCCAAACACTCGGTAGGTCTTGACATTGTAGCTTTCGCCATAGGCCGCCGAGCTGACGAGACATAACAAGAACACAACAGACTTCTTCATAGCCCGTATCCTCACTCTTTCCGGTACACTCTTACGGCACAATTGCTTTTGAAACCACCTATAATAACATACTTCTGTAATATCTCTTGGTCATTTGCATAAATTCTTTCTGAGACTCCGAGCGATGGTGGTCAGACGCGGCTATTCGCCGTCGCCTGGATCCGGTTTGTTCTGCAATGTCGGCTCACCTTTCAGATATCCAAGTGATGCAAGGAATCTATCCGCTTCAATGACGGTCGCGGTGAAGTACTTCTTGTTTCTGTGGTTGAAGAATCCGTGCCCCTGGTCCTTGTAGAAATGCAGGTCGCACCGACGGCCCTTATCGGCCATCAGTTTCCTGTACTGTTCAGCCGTTTCCGTGGGAATTAGTTTGTCCTTGGTGCCCAGAAAGACGATTGTCGCAGGTGTACTCTCGCTGATATTGTGCATAGGGGAAAGATCTTTCCAATATTCCTTGACCCGGTCATAACCGTACCCCCCGGGACCGTTGTCAAAGACTGGATTGAACAGAACCAGCGCGTTGGGTCTGCAACTGATATTCTGATTCTCGCGCTCTTCGTTAAAGCTCCTCACTGTTGCGGCTGCGGCGGCCACATGCCCACCAGCCGAGCCTCCGCCAGCTACCAGCTTGTTCGGATCGATTCCAAATTCATCCGCATGTACTCGAATCCAACGAATGGCTGACTTTCCGTCTTTTACACATTCGCGTGGTGAAGTCCCATGCCTGGTCTTCACGCGATACTCAGCAGACATGGCGACCATGCCTCTGGAAGCAAGGTAGTCACAGTGTGGATAGAACTGACTGGGAGAGCCTCCATTCCAGCCGCCACCAAAAAAGAACACGATTACTGGACGCTTGTCCGACAGGGCGTGATTCGGGGGGGTGAAGACATGGATCTTCAGTTCCGATGGACCAACCTTCTTGTAAACAACAGCTTTGTCCGGCGTGAAGCCTTCTACTTCGAGAGCCAACCCAGGAACTGTGATCAGCAAGAGGAGCATAGTAGTGTGAATAAATTTCATGTCATTCTTCCTTTGCATAGCGTCGGCCATCACCGGCAGGAATGGAATGCAGCGGAATTCCCACCCGTGTGCATGGCATTATTATGGTTTAAATTCTACGAGCGTGACATCCTCTTCAGCCAGCTCCTTATCAACGATTTGTGATATTCTCTCCCAGTCACCTCCAGCTAGACCTGCTCCGATCTTGGGGATTCCTATTCTTTTTCCCTCAAAATTCTCTCTGATCCATTTTATACAAGACCTCACTGCATCGTAGTCAACTTTTACTCCACGACCACGATAATCGAATTGGATGTAGGCATTGACAACAATGAGATTGATTCCATCCCGTTCTATCTTTGCGAACGAGCAGGTGCCCAACTTTTCTTTCGATCCTTTCTGAGTCACTCGGTCTGCCTCGAATGCCTCTGGAAATTCACTTTTGATTCCCTTGGCGATCCCGGCTCCCATGGTGCAAAAACAGTTGCATCCATGAGCAATCAGATCGAATCGGCCCTCCTTTGCTTTCTTGATCAGATCTCCTTCTGTAACTTTCATCTCAATTCCTCTCTACCATAACAATGTACACATGGTTTGCGTATAACATCCCAAGCCTCTCGTCATTCAAAGGGAGTCTATCGGACTTCCGAAACACCCTGGCCTCTGCGGCTGAGAACACGCATACTGATCATTGACTCAGACTCCCTCCCTGTCGGTGTCCCGCAAAAGGCGGGCACGCCGGAGAACTTTCACTCTTACGCCCAAACGTCAAGGTGCAACAGCTACGGACAAGATATACTGGAAGAGTTGGGTTCTCAAATGAAAAATCGTGCGAGAATGAACAATAGGTAGAGCATTGCTCTTAGAATTCACCCCCCTTGATAAGCTTTATGACCCCCTTACCCAGGGCATCTCCGATGAGAAAATAACTCTCCGCATTACCACACCAGTGGTGACCATGTCTATAAATTGATTATTGACTAATGATTATTGCTTCTTCCGGACAATGCGCAGGTGCATTTGGCTTTGCCAATGACCGAGAAAAACCCCAAAGGCCCCATTTGTTCGGTCCACCTACCCATTAGCCGGATGAAGCAAAAAAAGAGGAAGCAGGGCTGAGAAGCGGAGGGAGAGGAAAAAGCGAGATATTCCCAGCCCTGCAAAAGTGCTCTGATAAACAATATACCAAGAAGCTCTGCCCAAAGCTACGATTTTCTTGTTAATTTCAGTCGAAAGACTATCCAATCCTGCCCACACAATCTCCCAGAGTAGTCCTCAGAGGTCTTTTGAGCACACAGAATCGACCATCTGCCTCCGAAGGGCATCATAGGATTTATTTTCAGAGATCGCGCTTCAAATCGGCTTCTACGGCACTTTGGCCTTGACTTGGACCGGCCAGCGAGCTGCTGTTCATCTGGAAAAATAATATTTTCAACGAGAAGAATGAAGTTGCCATGGATTATTTCGACAACCTGCG
>JAUXBO010000223.1 GCA_030619345.1 Candidatus Zixiibacteriota bacterium
CATTTTCATAGAACTCGTTATGAGTAACGCTCACAGTAGAATTAGAAGCGCCCACTACGGCTGTGTGACCGCTGGGTTCAGCCGGAGGTGTATTGCAGGAGAAGATGCATTGCTCAATTATCACGACTGAAGAGTCGATTGATACGGTTATCTCGGACCGACCATCTGCGACGATAAGTCCTCTCAGCAGAACTTCCCCTGTCGTCGCTTCTATCCTTATCGTCGATTCATTTGGATTGGCAGGAACAAGGCGAATGTCTGTCAATCCAGTTTCTGGGAGAATTGACAGATTCTTGCCCCGACACACCAGATTTTCGACATACATTCCGGTGGTGACAAAAATAGTGTCACCATCACCAGCTGAATTGATAGCACTTTGAATCGTCGGAAATTCTGATGCTACATCCAAGGTGACAGCATTAGCCAGAGAAGTTAGGAAAAAGGTTAAGAGGAGTGCTTTCACGTATCTGCCGATCGATGACATAGGTTCTTCATCTCCTGCGTAAATCGTTGATGCGGTACCGATTAAATGATAACTAATATGTCCATTTATGTCAAGGAGGCTTTGGTTTTAGGGTGACGAGTCCACCAACGGCACAAATCTCACCGGATAGAGAGCCTCTGTTGTTAGTTTCGTTTGCGTGCGTTTGATCTTGATAAGTTGCTGGTTCGAGTGGAGTTTACCAACCGGGATCAGAATCGTGCCGCCAACAGCAAGTTGCTTCAATAGTTGTTCGGGTACTTGCTTCGCCGCTGCCGCAACTAAGATACCATCAAACGGTGACTCCGAGTCCCACCCCTGCGAACCATCTCCAAGCATTGTCTTGATGTTCACGTAATCTAATTGTCGCAGGAGAGCGTCAGCTTGAGAGAGCAGGCCTGGAATAATCTCTATGCTGAATACCTGGTGGGCGATCTCGGCCAGAATAGCCGTCTGGTAGCCACACCCTGTCCCGACTTCCAGAACACGACTGTCAGCGTCGATTTCCAGTTCTTCGGTCATCGAAGCCACTATGTACGGCTGGGAGATAGTCTGTTCGTACCCTATCGGCAGTGGTCCGTCTTCGTACGCCTGATCTCGATATTGTTCGGGGACAAAGAGATGCCTTGGCACAGTTCGCATTGCCTGCAGGACGTGCTTGTCGAGTACATTTCGCCGGGCAATCTGCTTGTCAACCATCTGCATCCGTTGCGATTCATAATCGAATTCGTCATTCGGGCTGTTATTTTTTGAAAATATTTCCATTAACTTTATTCCGTGTCTAACTACAATATAGAAGTTGCAGTACCGCTGATGCAAAACAAAAAGGTCGGTCAGATGACCGGCCTTTATGATTAGATTGCCAATGGTTGTCAGCTACTACAGACAGCAGGGCGCGTCGCCTCCACCAAAGAGGAAGTCCACCATGTGAGTCAGATCGGAAACATCGACTTCCTCATCACAGTTGACAGACCCGGAAATCAGCGGATCGGGAGCGGGGCCACTGTTGAACAGGTAGTCGACCAGGAAAGTCAGATCGGATATGGTAACGCCATCCTGACCGCCGTCGATATCACCGCACTCAAATTCAAGGTAAGTAAATTTGAACGGTGTTGAGTAATTGGATGAGAGTCCGGACGAATCAAGGCCACGAACTCGCCAATAGTACAATTCTCCATTGGTAAATGTTGCCTGCGGAAAGATAATACTGTCCTGGTATTCATCGGACTCATAGAAAACCTCGAAGCTGGCATCATAGGCCTGTACGTGGAAGTACTCAGCCGAGGTTTCATACGGCGGGGGCGTACCACCGGAAGCCCATTTAATGGTTATGTCCCCCTTGACGGCTGCATTGTCAGTCGGCGATAACAGCGTCGGAACCAGAGGAGCCTCGGAGTCTAAGATGAAAGTAGCCACCGTGCTGAAAGCAGAAACGTTGCCAGCCGAATCGGCACGCTGAACTTTCCAGTACCAACGACCTTCGTCGAGCGTGTCGGGTACCAGATAGGAATTGGACGATAGCGGCTCATAGCGGGTTACTCCGGATGCAAAGGTAGAATCCTGACATAGTTCGACGGCATTGAATTCGGGCGCCACGCTTGCCGCACTTGATTCGCGACCTGAACCGTAAACGAGCAGGAAGTTTTTGACGTTCACGTATTCTCCGTCGGTGGGAGAAATGGTCGCCATCGTATGCGGCGCCGTATTATCGACTACGAAACTAAATGGATTTGCCTGAAGCGAAGAGGAGTCGGTTCCCACGTAGAGTCTTACGGCCCAATAGTAGAGACCATCATCGAGTGAGTCAGCCTCGGGGATGGTAAAGCTGTTGGGACTGATCCCGCTGTAACTGTGGACAATGCTCGCAAAGCCGGTGTCGGTGGCTATGTAAAGCGAGAAAGAATCTGCCGATCCTGTCCACGTAAAGGTTGGTAAGCGATCCTGTGAGAATGAACTGTTCGATGGAGTCACCAGTCCGGGCGGCATGAATTGGTTGTCAATCACAAGTGTGAACATGCCATCGGAAGTCGGTCCGCCTGAACTGAACGAATTTACAGTAATCTCGTTGGAGGTCAGGTGCGGAACCTCGGAAGGCACCGTGACAGTGTAAGTCATGATTGAGTCACCAAAAGGCGGGAGCGAGAATTGCTGGAATGACGGATAGATTATCCAGCCCTCCAGATCGGAAGCTATGATTGTTACCGGATCATTCGAGTTACCGGCGCTGGTTACAGTCGCGTTGAACTGGAAAGAGGAGGGCGAGTCAGTGGTGTCTTCGCCGGAGAGAGTCAAGTCTATGGCGTAATAAGCGTTGGCCGTCATGGTTACACTATTGTCGATTGTGACTCCCACGTTTATCAGGCTGGTCGCTGTACAAGTTATAAGATCATTGTCTCCCGCGAAAGCGCCCGAAGGAACAGTGGCGTCGACGGCAAAATAAACAGAGTCCCAGGGGTCAACCGCAATGACGGTGTCAACACCGGAACTGATCCAGGCATTGTTATCACCTATTACAACTGACAGCGAGTCGCGGGCTGCGCCCACGTTGGTCACCCAGAATTCAGCGGTAGCCGGAAGACCGGGGTCCTGATCAATGTCACCGCCGTCAAAAACGGCCAGTGCCGCCAGATTGCCCGGTGTATATATGCTGTCGGGCGTGAATACGAGCGAATAAGTTTGTGGTCCCTGTGGGACGTTGAAGCCGGTCACGCGAGCTTTCCACAACCCGGGAGTCGGATTGTCAATCTCTACCGTTTCCACGTTATTCAGATGGTCTTCACCCTTTGATGCGGACACACTCGGAATCGACGGGTCCATAATCCAGGGGTACTCGGTGTTTGTGAACGGATCGATCAATACCAGATCAAGGTCATTGATTAGAGTGACGCTCGATGAGGCAGTGCCGCCCACATCATCCCAGACAAGAGTTGCTTTGAGCTTTGACGCTCCACCCGGAACGGTAAGATCATAGGTGTGTACAACCCCGGTACTGATGCTATTCGTGAAATATGATGGTTCACCCATCGATATCTTGTCGGCAGCTTCAACCGCATCAACGCGACCGTGTCCGTACTGATAGTCCGGACCGGCGGTCCCGAGATCATCGGCGGTGTTGATCAAGATACCTTTGATAGTTGAGGGGATAGGCGCGCCGACGAAGAAAGTGTTAGTATACTGTTGATATAGAAGTGCAATCACGCCTGCGGTTGCAGGTGTAGACATGGAAGTACCGCACATGACCGTATAGCCGGAGCCGGGTTTGGTGCTGGTTACGCCGCCGTCACCCGAAGTCTCGCAGCCGGGGCCTACCACGTCCGGTTTAAGGCGACCGTCATCGGTCGGTCCCCAGGACGAGAAATAGGTCATCGAACTGTTGTTGGAGTTTATAGCACCAACCGTAATGATATTTTTGGCTGTAGAGAGCGCGCCGATAGTGCCGTAAGTCCAGCCGATCGATCCGCAATACTTGGATGATGTTCCACGCTGATTTCCCGCTGACCAGCAGATTGTCACCGGGTTGGCAAGTGTTCCGCGCACGATATTATCGATAGCGGTATTTTCTGAAAAATAATTGCCGAGGACGGATTGGCAGCTACTCTCGGTAGCCGGGTCGCCAACGCCATAACCCCACGAATTCGTGGCCAGATCGGCGCCCCATCCATCGATGGCATTTAGATACTCGTTGTTTATCTCTGATACGGAACCCCACCAGAGGTAGGAAACAAGGGAGGCATTCGATGCCATACCCCGATATGTCCCTGATGATCCCGCTCCGCTTCCCATCACCGTGCCGGCAACGTGCGTGGCATGTGTCGCGACTGAAGTAACGTCGCCATGAAAAACACGGCCGATCAGGTCGCTGTGGTTGTTATCGACCAAGCCGCCGTCCCATTCGGCCACCATGACACCGGTGCCATTTAGATTATAGGGAGCAGCTTGTACGATCTCAGCCCCGGTATTCACACGACAGGAGTTGTTGTCTTCCATTGGTGGTGGAGGTGCCTGCTGGAGCCAGAGTACGGCGTCTAGTTCTATCATCGGGTACATGGCCGGTTCCGGCATTATCAAGTCTATTGCGTGAGCCAGAGGGGCAAGGCCGATGATTTCAGCATCGTACTCAGCCTGA
>JAUXBO010000083.1 GCA_030619345.1 Candidatus Zixiibacteriota bacterium
GATTTTTGGGTCGTATCCATCAGACGAAGAAAATCTCCTTTCAACAGCATCTAAAGCGTTCTGAATCATTTCCGCAAATGGGTCGTACCATCCAGTGTAAGACTTGAGAATGTTTGATATCTCTCGCTTTTTAGTGGCGATTACATACTCGTCCGGTAGCTGTCCTTCTAACGGATCCCAATAGCTTGTATTCATCCCCATTTCTCCCGTTCCATTTTTGGGTGCCAATACGAACTTTCTCTTCAGGGTACATCTTAGTCGAGGAAAGGTAACCTATAAGATACGTATGACGCAAGTAACAATGCGCTTGCAATGGTCACTCTTTGTATTTGCATGGGAAATATCACCCCCCGCACTTCCACCACCAAACCACTGCTGAATCTGTAAACGATGCATCAGTATGGAACTCATGAATTCGATACGATCAGAATACTACGCTCAGGAACGCCCCCATCCCTTTCTGATTCATCACCAAACCACCAACGACAAAGTGAAAAACGGCAAAACGAACCCATTTCGCTGTAACACAAGAGAGGGGTTAGGATTACCGGAGAATAACAGCTTCGGCAGAGAATTCTAAAGCAAGTCATTCCTGCGTAGGCAGGAATCCAGAAATTATGATACTGGACCCCAGCCTTCGCTGGGGTAACTTGAGAAAATGGGGATGACTTATGATGGCTATGGAGTAGGGCAAAACCCTTTAGTGGTTCTGCCAAATATGGTAGCGGAACCGCTGAAGGGTTCCGCCCTACTCGAATCCACAACATCTACACCTAATGCTTGAAATGCCGCTCACCGGTGAACAACATCGCCACCCCGGCTTTATTGGCGGCTTCAATTACCGCCTCGTCGCCCTTGGAACCGCCGGGCTGAACAACCGCCGTAACACCGGCATCGGTGGCAACTTCAAGACCATCCGGCATTGGGAAGAAAGCATCCGAAGCCATAACCGCTCCCTTTGCCCTGTCGCCGGCTCTCTTCACGGCCATGAATCCGGAGTCGACCCGCGAAGTCTGTCCCATGCCCACGCCGACCGTAGCGTTTCCTTTAACCAAAACGATAGCGTTTGATTTTGTATGCTTGACGACTTTCCACGCAAACCAGAGCGACTTGAGCTCCTCTTTGGTTGGCTGCCTTTCGGTGGCTACTTTCCATTCCGATTGGGGCGTAAATTGTTCGTCTACCGACTGCACCAGAAGACCGCCCTTGATATATTTGTACATATCCTGTCCCGCAACCCTTCCTTTAAGGATAGACTCCAGCGACAACAGTCGCCGTGCCTTTTTCTTTTTGAGCAGTTTAAAGGCGTCATCAGAATAGCCGGGAGCAAGAACACATTCGACAAACGGAGTCTCGTGAATCACGTTGGCGCACTCGATATCAACCTCGCGGTTAACAGCTATGATGCACCCAAAAGCTGATAGAGGGTCGGAGTCATAAGCTGCCCGGTAGGCTTCGGTAATCGTCGATCCAATCGCCGCGCCGCAAGGATTAGCATGTTTCAGTAAGACCGCGAAGGGCTCGTCAAAGTCGAGAATCATTTCAAGACCAGCGTCCAGATCACCGTAATTATTGTACGAGAGCTCCTTGCCGGACAGAATTTTGGCATTTACCAAAGAGGGACCGAGGAAACTGTCGCGGGAATGAACCGAAGCCTTCTGGTGCGGGTTCTCACCGTATCGCAACTCACTCTTCATGGTATAGTTAAGTGTCAATCGGGTTGGGTTCTCGACTGACGTTTGACCGGCATGTTGCTCGAAATATTCAGAGATGGCGGTGTCATACACGGCAGTCATATTATACGCTTTGGCCGCGCATTCGTATCGGAATTCCTCAGATGTAGCGCCTCCGTTTGCTTTCAATTCTTCGACAAGTCTTTTGTAATCGACCGGATCGACAACAACGGTGACCGACTCGTAGTTTTTTGCCGCACTTCGGATCATACCGGGGCCGCCGATATCGATATTCTCGATTATCTCCTCGTGCGAAGCATCTTGGCGAGCCACTGTCTGTTGAAAGGGATACAGGTTCACGACCACAAGATCAATCTGCTTGTAATCGGAACTGCTCATCTGATCGACATGTGCTTCTTCATCGCGACGATACAATATCCCGGCATGGACTTTTGGATGAAGCGTCTTTACACGGCCATCAAGCATCTCCGGCGAGCCTGTGAAGGCGGAAACCGAAACAGCCGGAACGTCCGCTTCTTTGATTTGTCTGAGGGTACCACCGGTGGAGATTATCTCGATCCCCAAAGCGTGTAGCTCAGTGGCAAGTTCTTCTATCCCCGCTTTGTCAGAAACGGAGATCAGAGCCCGTTTGATTTTTTTAACACTCATATCACTTACCCGTCAACAATCTTTGTGCATCTGCGTAGCGACGAGCCGAGGCTTCGACAACTTCGTCGGGGAGAATCGGCGCCGGTGGTTTTTTATTCCAGTCGAGTTTGTCAAGATAATCGCGGATCGGTTGTTTGTCGAACGAGGGTTGCGATTTACCAACCTGGTACTGATCGACTGGCCAGAATCGGCTTGAGTCCGGTGAGAGTACTTCATCAATCAGAATGAAATTGCCGTTCTTGAAACCAAACTCAAATTTGGTATCTGCGATAATAATCCCTTTTGTCAGGGCGTGGTCGGCGGCAGCCTGATAGACAGCCAGTGACTTCTCCCGACATAGAGCGGCGGTCTCGACCCCGATCAGGTCTTCGAGTTGAGCATAACTTATATTCTCATCGTGCCCGCCATCATTTTTTGACGAAGGCGTAAACAAGGTCTGGGGGAGTTTTCCGGATTCCTCAATGTCAGAAGGGAATTCGAAACCATGTACTATGTTCGATCCGGTCGCTCGCGCTGCTTTTAGCTCCTTCCACATCGAACCGGAAATATAGCCTCGCACGATACACTCGGCATCGATACGGTCAGCCTTGACCACGATCATAGAGCGGCCTTCCAGAATTTCGCGATATTTTTTTAGGTCTTCGGGAAATTCATCAACATTGGCTGTAATCAGATGATTGTTCACGATTCCCTTAAGAAAATCAAACCAAAACAGCGACATCTGGGTTAGCACCTCTCCCTTGCCGGGGATACCGTTCGGCATAACGACATCGAATGCCGAGATTCGATCACTGGCCACAAACAGAAGGCTGTCGCCCAGATCATAAATGTCGCGCACTTTTCCGCGATTTAACAGCGGGTATTCTTTGATATCGGTTTCAAGGACAACCGGTTTTGTGTTCATGAATAATAACCCTTTATCAGTTTCTCCAGTACCCGTGGGTACAACTTATGTTCTTGTATCAGAACCCGGGCGGCAAGCGTCTCCGGGGTGTCGTTCGGTAAAACTTCAACTTTCATTTGTTCGAGAATTTTCCCGTGGTCGTATATCTCGTCGGCCAGATGAATCGTGACGCCCGACTCCTTATCTCCGGCAGCAATTACCGCCTCGTGGACATAGTGACCGTACATCCCTTTCCCGCCATACTTGGGCAGCAATGCCGGGTGGACATTTACTATACGACCTCTGTATTTGCCTACAACTTGGGCTGGAAGCAGCCTGAGGTATCCGGACAGCGCTATGTAGTCGATCTTCCGTTCCTCTAATTCGTTTACCAGAAAGGCTGCTGCCGCTTCATCGGAATCGAAATTCTTCGGTCGATACACGGTTGATTCAATACTAGCTTTTTCAGCCCGTACGAGACCACCCGCCTTCCTGGTACTGGATACTACCCAGACCACTTGGCCGGAGAGAATCCCCGCCTTTTGGGCATCGATCAAAGCCTGAAGATTCGATCCTCCACCCGAGAGAAACACCGCTATCCGCACCGCTTTGTCCATCATTTTAGCTATCAAGCCTTTCTTTGAGAAGACGGTTGACAATCTCCGGATTAGCCTGTCCTTTGGTCTCTTTCATAACTTGTCCCACAAAAAAACCAAACAGTTTATCTTTCCCACCCCGATACGCTGTGACCTGTGGTTCGTTGTCAGCGATTATCTTCTCTACAATAGGTACAATGGTAGATTCATCCGACACCTGCACCAACCCCAGTTCTTCGACAATGACCTCCGGGGTAAAATCCGACTCAGTATCATCGGTCGCTCGACTGACCATCTCGGCATAAACCGTCTTGGCCATTTTGCCCGATATTTTCCCACTCTTAACCAGCCCCAGCAGAGAGGCCACCTGTTTAGGACGAACAGGAAATTGGTCAATGGATATTTTCAGGTCATTGAGGGTCTTGAGATACTCAGTCTGAATCCAGTTGGCCGCGGCCTGAGCGTCATCAAACTGATTCATAACCTGCTCATAGAAATCGGCTAATTCGCGACTGTCGGTCAACACGACGGCATCATACTCGCGGATATTGTATTCCGAGACAAAGCGCTTTTTCCTCGTCTCCGGCAATTCCGGCAGGTCACTCGTGACCTTTTCTATCCATTCCGATGAAATCGTTAGATTCAAAAGGTCGGGCTCTGGGAAATAACGATAGTCGTGTGATTCCTCTTTTGAACGCATCGGCTCCGCCATCTGTTTTTTTTCATCCCACAAGAGCGAAGCCTGTTCTACTTCGCCGCCAGCACGGAGCAGTTTGACCTGACGATCAATTTCAAAAGTGAGCGCCCGTTCAACTCCTTTGAATGAATTCATATTCTTCAGTTCGGTGCGTGTACCCAGCTTCTCCTGCCCCACCGGGCGCACCGAGATATTGGCGTCGCAGCGCAGGTGCCCCTTTTCCATGTCGCCGGTACAGACCTGCAGATATTGAAGTAATTGTTTAAGTCTAACTAAATAAGCGTAAGCCTCTTGCGGACTTGCCAAATCCGGTTCTGACACAATTTCAATGAGAGGCGTCCCGCATCGGTTGAGATCAACCCTCGTCTGGCTTTCACCCGCCTCTGGATGTAGCGACTTTCCGGCGTCCTCTTCAAGATGAATCCGTGTCAGCCGACATATGCGCTCTGGTTCTTTTCCGACGTTGTAGCGGACAGATCCACCGGTGCCAATCGGTTTGTCAAACTGGGAAATTTGGTATCCTTTGGGAAGATCGGGATAGAAATAGTTCTTTCGGGCAAATACTGAGCGCTCATTGACTGATCCCCCGACCGCAATTATCATCCGCATGGCAAACTCAACCGCGCGCTTATTCAACACTGGCAGAGCGCCGGGAAGTCCGAGACAGATCGGGCAAGTCAAACTATTAGGGTCCTCACCGTAGGCTACCTTACAACCACAGAATATCTTGGTCTCGGTCTGTAGCTGGGCGTGGACTTCCAGCCCGATCACCGGCTGGTAGATTATCTCTTTGGTCTGAGCGGAAGAAACCAACGAAAGCACCTCAAACTTGGCGGCTATAGCCGCGTCATGGGACTCACTTAAGGGGCAGAATATATGCTATATTAAAGGGAAGTCAAACAAATAGCAAGCGGACAGGGTCCGGCTGATTTTACCCTTCGATAGCTTTGAGGAATAGATTAAGTTCCTCGTTGAATCTATTGGGGGACTCCATGTTCAGCATGTGACCAATTCCGGAGAACTCAACAACACGACTGCCTTTTATCTTCCTCCCCAGTTCTCTTGCAAGTGGCAGGAATATCTTATCGTGTTCGCCCACCATGATATTTGTGGGAACGTTAATTCTGCTCACATGGTCGAGGTCATAGACTCTCGGATACTTTCCCCTCATCGGGTCAGCCCAGATCGCCCCGGAGTGCTCCTTCATCATTAATGTCATCAGTTCCCGTATTTCTTTTTTGTCATCTCGGTACCACTTGAGCGAAGTCTTGATCCAAATCTCACGAGCCGCCTCTATTCCCTGTTCGCGAGCGATCTGATCGATCCGTGATATTTTGGGCCCGGCGCTGTAACCGGCCGCTCCAGTGGAGACGAGGGTCAGCGACAACAGCCGGTCACTATGATCGAGCGCGAAGCCGATTCCGGTGGTACCGCCCATCGACAGACCCACCACATGAGCCTTTTCCATATTCAGGTGATCCATAAGATGGAGCAGATCGCGAACCCGGTCGGAGCGGGCATAGTTTGTTTTGGGCGCCTCGGACAGCCCGTGTCCGCGCGAGTCTTTTATGATTACCCTGTAATCTTGATCAAAAAAAACAGACTGTGTCTGCCAGGAGCGGTGGTCGAGGGTAAAGCCGTGCAAGAAAATCAGCGGGGCAGCATCGCGCTCATTGTCGAGGTAGTGGATTCGGATGTCATCGAGGTCGGCAAACGGCATACTCAGGAGAGTCTTTCCCAAATGCGTGCAACCTGGAAGAGCTCTCGCTCACCCTTACCGGGTCCGGTGAACTGAAGGCCACTCGGGCGATCATCGGAGGTCTGCCCGCACGGAATTGACAAGGCAGGCATACCGGTCAGATTGGCTGAAGCCACATAGACATCGGAGAGATACATGGCCAGCGGATCGTCAATCTTTTCACCGAACTTGAAGGCCGCTGTCGGCGTGGTGGGGCCGATTAAGAGATCGTATTGCTCAAATGCTTTTTCGAACTCGCGACGGATCATCTCCCTTACCTGCGAAGCTTTCTGGTAGTACGCATCGTAGTAGCCGGACGAGAGTACATACGTACCCAGCATGATGCGTCGCTTGACCTCATCGCCAAAACCGACCGAACGACTGTCGGCATACATTTCAGCCAGCGATTTGTCACCGCTCTCCCTCAGGCCAAATTTCACTCCGTCGTAACGGGCCAGGTTCGATGACGCTTCGGCGCAGGCAATCGTGTAATAAGCGGCGATACTCTGATCGATCAGAGGCAGTGATAATTCTTCGACCGTGTGACCGTCCTGCCTCAGTTTGTCTATAGCCGCCCGCACCGACTTCTCTACTTCCGGGTCGAGTCCCTCAGCGAAGAACTCTTTGGGAACGCCAATTTTGAATTTCTTATCGGAAGTCAGCAAGCTGACAAAATCCGGACGCTCGTAGTTCAAAGATGTAGAATCATTCGCGTCGTAACCGGACGCCGCTTGATAGGCGAGCGCGAGATCGTGTGCGTTGCGGGCGAATGGTGAAATCTGGTCCAGCGATGAGCCAAACGCTACCAGACCGTAGCGAGAGATGCCACCGTAGGTTGGTTTGAGCGCCTGAATACCGCAGAACGAGGCCGGCTGACGAACGGAGCCGCCGGTCTCGGAGCCAAAGGCTATCGGGACAATTCCAGCGGCCACGGCGGCGGAGGAACCACCCGAAGAACCTCCCGGTACAAGATCATCTCCGACCGGATTTTTTACCGGGCCGAAATACGAAGTCTCGTTGGACGACCCCACCGCGAACTCATCCATATTGGTCTTGCCGATTATCACCGCTCCGGCTTTTATTAGATTCTGCATTACCGTTGCATCATAAGGGGGCTGATAGTCCTCAAGAATATGCGAGCCGCAGGTCGTCTTGTATCCGGTGTAAGAGATATTATCTTTGATCGCCACCGGCACGCCACAGAGGGGAAATGCTGGGGGCGGAGTTCCATCTCTCCCCTTCTTGACTTTCTGATCTATTTCGGCAGCCTGATTTAGCGCTTTTTCTTCGCAGAGTGTGATGAACGCGTTCAGCTTTTCCCCTTCGGTGCGGGCCAGTTCCAACGCTTCTTTGGTGATCTCAACAGCGCTGAGTTTCCCCGACGAAACCGCTTTCGCGATTTCTGCCGCCGTCATTGATTTATAATCAGACATGGAGAGGAATATAGGGAATGGACTACTGATTGAAAACCGCAAAATGAGTTGGAATTGTGCAGATAATAAGTGTCAGACCCATTCGACTGGCTCAGGGCGTGCGGTAGGCCGTTTGACCTACTGTCTGGAGTGGTCCTTGAACAACACAAATCGCTCACATTTTTGATTGAACATCTTCCTTGGAGTATTATATTAAAGTGAAGAGTCGACATTTAGAATGCAGGAGTTATATTTGGGCTTCGATGGTGTTTTTCTTCAGCAAAGTATTGGTTGGTTTATTGGAATAGTCGGCATCGGCCTCGCGTTTTTTTTCTACCGAAAAACCCGGATATTTCGAGAAATATCAGCGATCATACGCACAAACGCGTCGGTCTTTAGCATCAATCAGCCTTTGCCTGGGCTTCAAATGCAGTTTCACGGCAGTAAGATCAATGAGTTGTATTTGGTTGAAGTTGATATCAAGAATACGGGCACACGGGATATAGTTCCTGATGACTTTGCCACCAAACTGAATTTCACAACAGGCGCACGAATCTTGTCAATTGAAGGGCCGCAAGCGAACCCCACAGATTTAGCCAAGATCCACATAGTTGAATTTACGCAAGGCAAAATCGTGCTATCACGAGGGTTATTAAAAAAGGGTGAGACAATTTCCATCAAGCTGGTTCTAGAAAGTCCTCCAAAATTGGATTTTGACAACAATCGAATAACTAATGTTGACGTGGTAAAACTATTCGATCAACCGACCAGACGCGCCCGACTATTTCGTGAAGAATATATGGTACCTATTGTCGGTAGCCTTATTTGCTTAAGTCTTATAATATTTGGAATCGTCAAGAATCAGAACGCAGATCCGCCGAACGAAAGGGTCTCCGTTAGATTTTCAAAGTTTCCGTTTGCGCTACCCGGACCAGACACTCTGACGGCACTCTATGAA
>JAUXBO010000280.1 GCA_030619345.1 Candidatus Zixiibacteriota bacterium
ATATCAGTGATATGCAGCAGACCGTCGACACCGCCGAGGTCAATGAAGACACCAAAATCAGTAACGTTCTTGACAATACCGGGGCGCACCTGACCGACAGCGATTTCGCTGAGGAGATTGCTGCGCATCGATTCACGCTCTTCTTCAAGTACAATTCGGCGCGAGATGACGATATTGCGACGCATTTTATTGATCTTGATGATCTTTACTTCCATTATCGTATTGATAAGGGCGTCAAAGTCTGGAACCTGACGCAAGGCCACCTGGGACCCCGGCAGGAAGGCATCAACTCCCATAATATCCACAACCAGTCCGCCTTTGATACGGCGGGCCACACGCCCTTCAATAGTCTCACCGGCATCGTGCACTTCGCGAATCTTGTCCCAGACCCGCATGAAGTCAGCTTTCTGCTTGGAGAGAATCAGTTGTCCGTTGGCATCCTCAATTTGCTCCAGATAGACCTCAATATCATCACCAACGGCGATATTAAGAGGAGTCGGAAATTCATTGAGCGGAATAATACCTTCCGATTTGAATCCAACATCGACAATTACATCGTCCCGGCTGACACCGAGAACTTTCCCTGCTACGATTTCGCCTTCTTTGATATCGCGGATAGTGGCATCGTACATGTCCACCATCGCCTGATAATCTTCGGGCGTATAAACAACGCCGGCAACATCGGTCACCTGCACCGCAGCTACTTCGGCTACTTCGACCACTGCGGTCGGCATAGTCGAGCGAATTCTGGCCTTTTCGATCATACGTTGATGACGGTTTGTCACCACGCGCTCGGCTACATGAGCCTTACTTTTGTCAGCAACCGTCGAGACTGCAGCGGCATTAGTTTTTACCAGCTTTGTTTTAGTCTTCGAGGTCTTTCTTGCTGTAGTCGCCTTACGCCGGGACGTTTTGGCGGCTGTTAGGGTTGTGATTTTGGCATCTGCCATTGAATTGTAGGGGAACCTCCTATCGATATCCGGCAGTCTTGAATTTTTCTCGTTTCGAGAAAACCACCGAACATTGCCCCGAAGTCTTTCAGGTTTCAGAGCAGAAATGGAATATAAGTAGAAAGTCGGAATTCACAACTGTTTTCTTAGCCCCTCCAAGTACTTTTCTGGTCGGATTCAAAGGAAGATCAGGTTTTTGCTTTCCCGTTTGATTCGAGCCTCAGCTTCGCAATTCTGGACATGACCTCTGCCGCTACAGCCTGATAGCTTTCCTTTGTCGGCTCAAACTGCTTGATCCAGGTGGCCGGGATTGGCTCGCCAAAAGTTATTCTAACCCGGTTTTTCCATTTTAGGCAGCCAGCGACATCGTTGCTGCCGCTGATATGGGCGGGAATAATCGGACAATCTGCTTGGATGGCAATCATACCGATTCCGGCTTTTGGCGGCAGGAAGTCTTTGGTTTTGGAACGAGTCCCCTCGGGAAACAGGATAAGGCCATTGCCGCTTTTTAGTACTAAGCCACAAGCTTTGAGCGCGGAACGGTCGATAGCTCCTCTTCTAACGGGAAGAGAATGCATCCATCTCATAATTCTGCCAAAGATCGGGTTCTGGAACAGCTCTTTTTTGGCCAAGAAATTCATAGAGCGGTGCACGCAAGAACCAAGCAGGGGTGGATCATAATAAGAGATATGGTTGCAGGCGAGAATGAATCCGCCTTTTTGGGGAATATGTTCCCTCCCTCGCACTTTGATTCTGAACAGGACCAAGCCGACAAAGCGCCATCCCAGCCAGCTCATAGCATAGAGAGGATTCATAATATCAGGCGTAGGTTTTGAGGAGTTCGATAATACGTTCTATCTGATCTTCGATTGTCAACTGAGTCGTGTCGACAACCACCGCATCTTTGGCTCTGGTCAGGGGCGAGTGTTCGCGTCCACTATCAAAAGAATCACGACGGGTTATGTCAGCCTCCTGCTCTTCAAGAGTCGTGCTGACACCCATACGAGCCAGATCGAGAAGTCGTCGCTGGGCCCGCTCCGCCACCGACGCATCAAGATACACTTTCAAGTCGGCATGGGGAAATACGACGGTCGTGGTATCACGCCCCTCGGCAACAATTGATCCGTCCTTACCCAGTTCCGCCTGCTTCTCCACCATAGCCTTCCGAACTCCTTTGTGAGCTGCTACTTCGGAGACATGTTGGGTAACTTCCGGGGTGCGGATTTCATCGGTAACTTCCTGGCCGTTGATATAGACATGATTGATCTTGGACTCAGTCTTGAATTCTATCGCCAGGCTGCTGGCCAGAGCAGTGAGTTTGGCACCGTCTGATGGCGCTATTTCTCTCTGTAGAGCAAACCAGGTGAGCGCCCGGTACATAGCGCCCGTATCCAGATACTGGTAGCCAAGTCGGGCGGCCAGTGCTTTGGCCGTTGTGGACTTGCCGGATCCGGCCGGACCATCGATTGCGATGATTTTCCCTTTAAGTCGGGAGAGGTTTAGAACTTTGTCTTCCATACCCGAAATTCTAAGAGAATGTTTTGAGAAAGGCAACGAAAATCAAATTCTGTTTAAGGGATAAAAAAGGGGACCGGAGTCCCCTTAATCTGTAAAGCAGGGATTATTTGATCAGAAAAAGTCGACCGAAAAAGAACTCAGATTATTGTCAAGGTCGATCTCTACCTTGGACTCAGCCTCGGAATAAACTTCGTTGATGTAGCCGCCATCTGCTTCTATAAAACCAATCTCTTCCAGGTAAGGACCGTAGTCATCACCGTCCACCCGCAGTCCGACCTCAAAAGGAACGCGCAGACGGAGATTTGAGTCTTCACCAAAAATGGTCACAACGACTGACGGAAGCATATCGCCCAGACGAAGATAGATTTTGGAATCGTCGGCCTCGATTTTCAACCGTGACAGTGGGGTTGAAGTCATGTTGAGATGAATGTCCGACTCCTCACCATAGCACTCAAGGGACAAAGGTATTTCTTCCGAGAAGCTGAGATACCAATCCTGAGGGTCATCGGTGTCTATTCTCACCACGCCACCGAGGTAACTATGTTTTCTGCCGGTAAAATTGATTATGGCCTCATTGCCTTTGATCGTGTAGTCGATCTTGGGTTTTCGTGTAAATTTATTGAAACGTCCCCGGACCAGATCACGGCCCGCATCGCGGATTGTGAGATCACAATGATTGAGGTTCAAAACCGCAAAAGTCCGGTTGATTTCCGGCTTTCTCTCGAATTCAAAACTCGATTCCGAGAAAAAGCTCCCGTCCATATTTCCCTGACTGGCCGTCACAGCAATTGTTAACCCACCGAAAAATATCAAAACAGAAGTGGCATAGGAGAT
>JAUXBO010000200.1 GCA_030619345.1 Candidatus Zixiibacteriota bacterium
CAGATGATCCGGCCTTTGCGTGTAAGTCAAATTGAGGAAGTCTATTTAGTGAACTTCTTCCTTCTTTTCCGAACCCTTGCCGTTGAAATCGAAAGTCAGTTTCTCGTTGTCAGTACCGATCAACAGTTCACTGTCACCGGCATGCTGACCGCGAAGAATCTCTTCGGCCAACGGATCCTCAAGATAGCGCTGCAACGCTCTCTTGAGCGGACGGGCGCCATACTCGGGATCGTACCCCTTGTCGGTCAGGAAGATCCGAGCTTCTCCTGTCAGTTGGAAGCTAATTCCCTTTTCGGCCAGACGCTTGGCAATGTCCGTCACCAGGATATTGATGATCTTGGCAATATGCTCGCGTTCCAAATGATGGAACACAATTGATTCATCAATACGATTAAGCAATTCAGGGTTAAACAGCTTCTTCAACGAGGCTATAATCTTCTTTTTCATCCCCTCGTAAGATGAATCCACCGACTCAGCATCGAATCCGACAGCCTTGCTGTCGCGGATTTCTTTGGTGCCGATATTCGAAGTCATAATCACCACAGTGTTTTTGAAATCGACCTTACGACCGAACGAATCAGTAAGAGTACCGTCGTCCATCAACTGAAGCAGAATATTGAATACATCCGGATGGGCTTTCTCAATTTCATCAAGCAGCACGACTGAGTACGGTTTGCGTCTTACTTTTTCAGTCAGCTGTCCGCCTTCTTCGTAGCCAACATAGCCGGGAGGTGCGCCGATCAGACGCGAGACGGCGAACTTCTCCATATACTCCGACATATCGATACGAATCAGTGAATCGTAATCATCAAAAAGGAACTTGGCCAATTGCCGCGCCAGTTCGGTTTTGCCAACTCCGGTTGGTCCAAGGAACAAGAAAGTACCAATAGGACGCCTGGGATCACCCAGTCCGGCGCGGGCCCGACGGATTGACTGCGACAAAGTTGTGATGGCTTCTTCCTGACCTACCAGGACCTCGCCCAGTTCTTCCTCCATCCGCAACAGACGTTTCGATTCGGCCTCTTCCATTCGGAAGACCGGCACACCGGTCATCTTGGACAGAACAATCGCAACATCGTCAGCCGACAGAATTATTTTTTCCTGCTCGCGGGCTTCTTCCCATTCTTTCTGGAGATTGGCCAGCTTTTCCTTTTTGATTTTAATATTATCGCGAAGTTGCGCTGCCGTTTCAAACGCCTGGTTCTTGACTGCTTGCTCTTTTTCCAAGACAAGTTCGCTCACTTCAGTTTCTATCTCTGAAAATTCTTTGGGTCTCGTATACGAGGCCAGATGAGCACGCGATCCGGCCTCATCGATCAGGTCAATCGCTTTGTCCGGCTGGAATTTACCAGACACATATCTATTTGTCAGCACCACTGATGCTTCAATCGCCTCATCGGAAATGACTAACTTGTGATGTTCCTCATACTTGTGACGAAGACCCTTAAGAATCTTAACCGTATCTTCTGCCGAGGGCGGCTCAACCATGACGGTCTGAAAGCGTCTTTCCAAAGCGCCGTCTTTCTCGATAAACTTCCGAAACTCGTTCAAAGTTGTTGCGCCGATACAGCGTAGTTCGCCCCGAGCGAGTGACGGTTTGAAAATGTTTGAGGCATCAAGCGATCCCTCAGCGCCACCGGCCCCGACGATAGTATGAAGCTCGTCGATGAATATGATCACATCGGTAGCGTTGATAATTTCCGTCATGACGGCTTTGAGCCGCTCTTCAAACTGTCCGCGATACTTGGTGCCAGCGACAAGAGAGGCCATATCAAGCGTTACCACGCGTTTGTTCTCCAGCGTCTGCGGCACACGATTTTCAACTATGCGCTGAGCAAGTCCCTCGGCAATAGCAGTCTTACCAACACCCGGTTCACCTATCAGGACCGGATTATTTTTCTTGCGACGGGAAAGTACCTGAGAAACACGTTCAATCTCGTCATCGCGACCGATGATCGGATCGAGTTTCCCCTTGCGAGCTAACTCGGTAAGGTCTCGTCCAAAATGATCCAGTGCCGGAGTCTTGGATTTTTTGCGCTTTTTCTTAAACGAAGATGGTTTGCCGCTCTGGATATTTTTGAGCTCTTCGTACGCTTCTTTGTAATCAATCTCATAGGTGGATAGCACCTGCGATGCTACTCCCTCTTCATCTTTGAGAAGGGCCAACAGAATATGCTCGGTATCAATATCTTTGGACTTGAGTGCGCGCGCTTCCTGACCGGAAACTTCGAGCGTCTTTTTTGCTCGAGCCGTGAGAGGAAGCTGTCCCATCGTCATAGTGCCACCAGAAGGTTGGACGACCTCTTCAATCGAAGCTTTCAGATCAGACAACTCCAACCCGAGGTTATTGATAACCTCAGCGGCGCGGCCTTCACCAAGTTTTATCAGGCCCAACAGGAGATGTTCGGTGCCGATATAATCGTGCCTAAGTCGCGCGGCTTCATCACGGGCGTGCTCAATTGCCTTCCTGGCTGGCTCTGTAAACATCTCATTCATGTTGGATAATCCTTTATATATGCAAAAACATTCGTTCTTCTATTTTATTATACGATTGGCAGACAACAATGCCGTCACTATTCCCGCCCTCGCAGTTTCTCACGCACCATCTGCGCCCGAACAAAATCCCGTTTAATATTGTCCATTTCGCTGCCGTAGTACTTCTGCAAATGGGCCGGCTGTGAAATCAAGAGGATATCGTTGAGTATCGCCGTATCAAGAAAATCAATGATCTTCATAGCGTGCCCCAGTCGGACGGCCGAAAGAAGGTTCATGACTTCCTCTGAGGTCAACACGCGAGCATGCTTTAAGATTCCGTAGGCACGCCAAATTTTGTCTTCGATCATATCAGCTGCTTCATCAATGAGCCGTTTTCTCGCGCCCGCTTCCTTATCGATAATTTCGCGGGTAACATTTTCGAGCCGGTGTAATATTTCTTCTTCAGTAATGCCAAGCGTATTCTGATTGGAAATCTGAAATAGATTGCCGAGCACGTCGGTGCCTTCGCCATAAAATCCACGGACAACCAGATCACTGCGCGTAATGTATGAAATTACTTTTTCAATCTCACGCGTGAGAACAAGTCCAGGCAGATGGATAAGTACCGAGGCACGCATGCCGGTCCCGGCATTTGTCGGACAGGCAGTTAAGTAACCGAAATCAGGATCGTAACTGTATTCCAGGTACCGCCCAATTTCCGCATCAAAGCGGCAGGCCATTTCATACGAGCCTCTGGGGTCCAGACCCGGAGACAATCCTTGCACCCGGAGATGGTCTTCTTCGTTGATCATAATTGAGACGCGTTCGGTTGAGTCCACAAAGAGTGCCTTGGTCGTTTCGCCGTTTAGAAAGGTCGGTGAAACTAAATGGCGTTCAACCAGAAAATTGGCATCAAGGTCATTTATATCGGAAGCCTTAATGTAGATTCCATCGGCCAGAATCTTGGAACGTGCCACTGTGGAATCAAAGTAACCGACCACACGCTTCTTGGTCTCAAGATCAGCCGAGGGAGGAAATTTGCAGCCAGCTACGTTGCGAGCCAGCCGAACCCGGGTTGACAACATAACCAGAGCTTCATCACCCTTTCCCGTCAACCAGGCCGCTGGAGATTTTGACATATCTTCAAACATGGTGCTCACAATTTATTCCCTTGCCTGCTCGTTTACCGATAATTCGCTGCGGAGTGTTTTCAGCTTGTCTCTGATCTCAGCCGCTCGTTCAAAATCTTCGGATTCAATCGCTTTGGAAAGTTGCTCCTCAAGGCGCTCTTCTTCGCGGATTGGCAAAGGTTGAGAGTCTTTGTCAACATTAAGTAATCCCGGAGTTTTGCCGCGATGGAGCGAAGCGCCGTGAATCTTGCGCATGATTGTCTGAAGTGACTCTCTGAAAGTTGTGTAGCATTCACTGCACCCAAATCTACCCAGTTGGGCAAACTCGTCGAAAGTAAGCCCACACTGCTTACAGGTCAATCCCTCGGTTTTGGCTTTGGTCAGACTGCTCGGCATTTTGGTGGCAATACCGGAAAGTATCTCGGCCAATGGGAACGGAATATTTTCCAATGGAGAATGGAATCCACGCGCCGCGGCACATTCTTTGCACAACGACAGACTCATTTTCTCATTATTGATAATCTGAGTCAAATGAACGTGTGCTTCTCTTTTTTTGCAGTCCTGGCAAATCATATTTTTCTCCGCATAATAGCGAGCTTATGACTTTATCTTTCCGTCCACAATTTCTAACTCACGGTGACAACCGGCAGCCAATTCCCGATTGTGAGTAGCGATAATAAAGGCGGTCGAGTTTTTCTCATTCAATTCAAATAGCAAATCATGCAACCTGCCGCCGGTGCCAATGTCCAGATTACCCGAAGGCTCATCGGCCAGAACAATTTCCGGCTCGTTTGCCAGGGCTCTCGCTACCGCCACACGCTGCTGTTCACCTCCCGACAGTTGCCGGGGAAGGTGACTGGCTCTACCACTTAAACCAACTTGCTCCAAAAGGAGTTCCCCTTTTCGCCTGGCCTCACTCTTAGAGCGGCCCGCCACCATCAGGGGCATCATCACATTCTCAAGGGCATCAAAATCTTCCAGCAGGTAGTGAAATTGGAAAATAAAACCGACCCAGTCATTTCTAAACCGTGCCAGTACATCCTGAGATTTATTGGAAAGATTTTCTCCGTCAATTAAGACTTCCCCTTTAGTCGGCTTATCAAGCCCTCCCAGCAGATGTAAAAGAGTAGACTTCCCTACTCCGGATTCACCCGTAATGGAAATCATTTCCCCTTTTTTCACCGTAAGACTCAGTCCCTTGAGAACTTGCAGCTTACCGTCGGGAGTCCGAAATTCACGATGTAGGTCAGTTGCTGTCACTATGTCCTTCCGACTTTCCATAATCTATCTAAGTCCTCCCCCAATCAATAGGGCTATTTTTATTTTCGCCATAAACGCCAACAAGTTTAGGGAATTGCGCCAATTACCGCAGCTACTGGCGCAATACATCGATTACCTCCAGTTTGGAAGCCTGGTGAGCCGGATATAATGCTGCTAAAAAGCAAATAATGAAAGTCACCAGTCCGGCCAGTAGAAAATCCGTCAAGTGAGTTTCGATTGGAAGATACGATATGAAGTAGATATCAGGCGGCAATGATATCAACTGATACTCATTTTGAATCCAGG